>JAJPJP010000142.1 GCA_021324175.1 Chitinophagia bacterium | reverse complement strand
TCTGTTCCGCAAATATCGGTGTAAGCGCCACCAACCTGGAATCCGAGGCTACAGTAGTATCCAAAGAAAAAGGGACATGGTGCAAAGCACCCATTGGCGTCCTTGACAAAAAAAGAATAAGTTGCATAAGACGCGGGCAGATTGATCATGGTGGGGCTGGATTGCCAGTTTATGTAGTCATCTGTATAGAGATAAGGCGGAGTTCCACCACTTGCCAGCAGCGTAACAGTACCATCAGTGCCAGAACATGCCGGGGGATTGACATAGCCAAAAATATTCAGCGTTGGAGGGGTAAGAGTATTCGTCAGGGTTACCGTGGTTGTAGCTGTCTGGCCAACGGCATCCTGTACGGTGACATTGTATACACCAGGCTGCAAATATTGGAAAGTTCCAGTGGCTTGAAAAGGGTAGCCGTCTTCCGAAAACTGGTAAGGTGGGGTACCCCCTGAAGCCGAAACAACAAAACTGCCATTGCTGTTCATGCAGGTCGTATTGACCGTTGTGACCGTTAGGGAAATAGCGCCGGTCACATGAAAAATCCGCTTAACCGGGTTCAAATTGGCGATTAATCTATGTTGTAGTTGCTGCGGCAAAGCGGAAAGCAGAGAATCACGCGACTCCCCACGGAAATAATGATCTCTCCCCATCAATTTCATTTGTCGCGGGGAATCCCTGCTGTACGTGCGAGAGCTGTCTGAAGATTGCCCAATTGTTCGTGACAGTTGCAGTAAAAGCAAAAGAACAATCGGCATTCGGCGAATTGCGGTCTCAGGGTGCATTCTTTCGGCGGTTGAGGCAAGCAGGCTACGGTGTAAAATTATCGTTTTGATCTGAATTAGGTTAACATGAACATAACGCCGGCGGGGGCTTTAAATTTTCTGCTTACCTTCAAATCACAAACATTGACCAGGAACATGAAAATCGCATTCCATGGAGCGGCTCGGACGGTAACCGGTTCCAAACATTTAGTTTCGCTCAAGAACGGAAGAAAATACCTGCTGGACTGCGGAATGTTCCAGGGCTTGGGCCCCGAGACAGACGCGCTCAACCGGGAATGGGGATTTACGCCGGCTGACGTTGATTTTCTTATTCTTTCCCACGCGCATATCGACCATACGGGGTTAATCCCCAAATTGGTCAAAGACGGATTCAGGGGAAAAGTATTCTGCACGCCGGCTACCAAAGAACTGTCGGCGGCCCTGCTCGAAGATTCGGCCAACATCCAGCAGGAAGATATCCGATTTGTAAATAAAAAGCGCTTGGTAGAGGGGCAGTCCTATTTGCAGCCGTTATATGACGGAGAAGATGCCAGGCAGGCATTGGATCATTTTGCAACAGTAGAATATGATACGTGGTTCGCCATCGACGAAAACGTAGAGATTTTATTCCTCGACGCGGGCCACATCATCGGGAGTGCAACGGTTCATTTAAAGATCAAAGAAGAAGGCAAAGAAACGCATATGACTTTTAGCGGTGATGTGGGACGGTACAACGATGTGATTCTAAACTCACCGAAACAGTTTCCACAGGCCGACTATATCCTGATTGAATCCACCTATGGGAATAGCCTCCACGACCCCGACGTGAACACGCCTGACCTGTTGCTCGACTGGGTCCGCAAAACATGTGTTGAAAAAAAGGGAAAGCTCATCATTCCAGCATTCAGTGTAGGGCGAACCCAGGAAATCCTTTTCGCACTGAACCAGTTGGAGGTCGAAAACCGCTTGCCTGATTTAGATTATTTTGTCGACAGTCCGTTAAGTATAACGGTAACAGAAATTGTAAAAAAATACCCACAATATTTTAACAAGACAATTCAAAACCTATTGCAAACAGACCAGGATCCTTTTGCATTCAGGGGATTGAAATATATCAAGTCTGTCGATGAATCAAAATCGCTGAATTTCAGGAACGGTCCCTTTGTCATCATTTCTGCCAGCGGAATGGCCGAAGCCGGTCGCGTCAAGCATCACATCAGCAATAATATTGAAAACAGCCGGAATACCATTTTGATCGTTGGTTACTGTGAACCGCATTCTTTGGGCGGTAAATTGATGGCCGGTGCCAAGCAGGTAAACATATTTGGAGTTGAGCATGAAGTAAATGCGGAAATTGCCAGTATTCGAAGCATGAGCGCACATGGCGACTACAATGATCTGTCACAGTTCCTCTCGTGCCAGGATCCCAGGCAGGTAAAAAAGTTGTTCATTGTTCACGGCGAGTATCAAGTGCAAGAGGCGTTCAAAGACAAATTATTAAAAAAAGGATTTATGGATGTCGAGATACCGGAACGACACTACGAAATAGGTCTTTTATGAGAACCAACGACAACATACCTTTCAGATCATGAACAGCGAATTGAAAATATCCGCAACCGAGGCACTCCAAAAGCTCAAGGATTCGGGCAAAGAATTCATTCCGCTTTTCAGTCGTGGATCGCTTGCAGTAGAAGTATATCGTCCTGACAAAACAGATAAGCAGCAACCTCATGACAAAGACGAAGTATATGTGATCATTTCAGGTGAAGGAAATTTTTATTGTGAGGGAAGAAGTGTTTCTTTCAAGCAAGGCGATTTTCTCTTTGTTCCCGCACGGGCCGAGCATCGTTTTATTAGCTTCACGGAAGATTTGTTGGCATGGGTAATTTTTTATGGACCTCAAGGCGGCGAACAGTAATCGATAGGCACCGCGAGCATTCACCGACTAAAAATTTAGATTATGAAACGTTCGAGACGAGACTTTATTAAACAAGGCACCGTTGCAAGTGCCGGCACCTACTTGGGCGCGATTGGTTTCAGTGCGCAAAGCTATCGCAAGATTAAGGGTTCGAATGATCGAGTGCGCGTAGGCGTTATTGGATTTTCTGACCGGCATAAAAGCTCCCATGCACCCAGTTTTATGAACCACCGCAAAGACTTGAATTTCGACGTCGTCGCCGTCTCCGATATTTGGAAAAAAAGAAGGGAGGAAGGCGCCGCCTTTTGGAAGGATAAAATGCAGCATGATGTCCGGGCCTTTCGAAATAATGACGAACTGTACGAAGCCAAAACGGCAGATGCCGTATTTATGAGCGCAGCCGATTTTCAACATGCACTACTGACAATAGAAGCTGTAAAAGCTGGTTGCGATGTCTATGCTGAAAAACCTTTCGCAGAAACGATGGCCGATAACCGTGCCGCATTAAAAGCCGTCAATGACTCCGGCAAAATCGTTCAGATCGGCTCGCAGCGCCGAAGCGGGAACAACTACAAAGCTGCTGCAGCATTTGTCCAGTCAGGAAAGTTCGGAAACATTACGATGGTCGAGCTTACCTGGAATGTCAATCAGCCGGGGAGGTGGCGGAGACCGGAATTGGTGTCACAACTCAGGGAAGAAGATACGGACTGGAAACGCTTCCTTCTCAATAGACCTTACGAGCCATTCAATCCTCGCCACTATCTCGAGTTTCGCCTATTCTGGCCTTATTCATCCGGCATGCCCGGTCAATGGATGAGCCACTAGATCGATACAGTTCATTGGTTCAGCGGCCTAAAGCATCCACGCAGCGTCGTGGCCAATGGCGGAGTGTACGTGTGGAAAGATGGAAGGCAAAACTGGGATACGACTACGGCCGTTTTTGAATATGGCGACTCGTCAAATGAGAAAAACTTTCAAGTCGTTTTTTCGTCGCGAATGCACAATGGTGATGAAAATCCTTCCGAAATCTATTATGCTAATGGCGGAGAATTAAATTTGATCACCAACAAGATTTCACCCCGGGGCGGTTTGAAGGAGCGCGAAGCAGCAGCAATGGGAATGAAACCCAATCTCCTGACCGAACTGAGCCTGTCGGAAATGGAAGAAAAGGTTGTTGCGTCAGCGAATACAGGGGGGGATGTTCTCACGTCCAACCATGTCCGAAATTGGATGGAATGTGTTCGGAGCAGGAAGCAACCAAATGCACCAGTGGAAGCAGGCTACTCTCATTCAATTGCAACTATTATGACGAATGCATCGGTTCGTACCGGGTACAAAGCAACGTTTGACGAGGACACCCAGGAAGTCATGGTGAACGGGAAACCATTTCAATATTAGTCCTTGCTCGCCGCGCCCCATTTCTTAGGAATTATATAACAGACATAAAGACACCATTTCATGAGATATTTGGCAGTAATTGCAATTTGCCTGATCACCTTCGGTGGTTGGTCGCAGAATATTGGCTCGGGCGCAAGCACGCTTCCCTGGCAAAAAATTTACCGTTCTACCGCAACCAAGTATAACGATTTGGTTCATACCCGCCTCGATGCCAGATTCGATTTCAGCAAAGCGTGGATGTATGGCACCGAATGGCTAACGGCCCATCCTCATTTCTATTCCACCGACTCTTTGATACTAGATGCCAAAGGAATCACCTTAAGGGAAATTTCAATCCTACACGAAGGGCATCGCGTCCCGCTTAAATTCACTTATGATTCGAACATCTTAAGAATTGGCCTCGACAGGATATACGCTGCTGCGGAGAGTTATGTCATTTATATAGACTACATATCTAAACCTGACGAACGGAAACTGGAGGCAAATTCGATTGTGGGCGCAAAAGGTCTGTATTTCATAAATCCAACGGGTGCAGACAAAAAGAAATCTACACAAGTATGGACACAGGGGGAATCCGAGTTCAATTCAGCATGGTTACCAACGATTGACAAACCTAACCAGAAATGTACGGAAGAGATTAACATGACTGTGCCCGCGATTTATAAGACGATCAGCAACGGCCTGCTTGTCCACCAAATATCAAATTCCGATGGAACGCGGACGGATTCCTGGAAGATGGATCTGCCCAATGCTCCATATCTTTTTTTCATGGGAGTCGGTGATTATGCGGTAATTAAAGACAACTACAAGGGCAAAGAAGTGAGTTACTACGTAGAAAAGCCATTTGCTTCGGTTGCAAGAAGAATATTCGGCCTTACGCCGGAAATGATTTGGTTCTTTTCCAGCATTACTGGAGTGGATTTCCCATGGCCAAAATACGCCCAGGTCGTTGGAAGGGATAATGAAAGCTTTTCAATGGAAAACACGAGCGCTACGCTGCACGGAGATTTTATTGAGCAGGATGCGCGGGAGCTTGCAGATGGAAATAACAGCGAAGATATTATTGCGCATGAGTTGTTTCACCAGTGGTTTGGTGATTATGTCACTTGCGAGAGCTGGTCAAATGTCACACTAAATGAATCTTTCGCAGACTATGGTGAGACTCTTTGGCACGAACATATGTATGGCAAAGATGATGCCGATGCATACAATTACCTGGAAATGAACAATTTCCTGAGTAACGCGGATGATTCGACCAAATCGCTCGTACGCTTTAAATATGCTGATAAGGATGATGTATTTGACGCTGTAAGCTATGCCAAAGGCGGCCGAATATTGCATATGCTTCGAAACTACGTCGGCGATAAAGCATTTTTTAAATCCCTGGAATTATATTTAAAAACCCACAAATTCAGCAATGGTGAAGCACATGATCTTCGACTGGCATTTGAGGAAGTTACGGGTCAGGACTTAAACTGGTTCTGGAATCAGTGGTATTACAGTCCAGGGCATCCAAGGCTCGATATCACTTATCGATACGACGCATCGACAAAAATGGTCCAGGTTTATTTAAAACAGGAGCAGGCAGCGCAGATTTTTACGATGCCGGTGGCCATTGATGTTTATGCCGGCGGAAGAAAAATGCAATATCGCCGGTGGTTCCTCAATGAAGAGGATACCTTTTATCTTCCTGCTGAAGTGAAACCCGACCTGGTCAATTTCGACGCAGAAAAAGTATTGCTATGTGAAAAAAATGATCATAAGTCTCTGGATGAATTCGTATTCCAATATAAGAATGCCGGGCTTTACGTCGACCGGATTGAAGCACTAACATTTGCATTGAAACACCAAAATGACAAAAAAGCCCTGCTACTGATTCGCAATTGCCTGTATGATCCAAATTGGAGAATTCGTTTGGCCGCTCTCAACGGCCTAAATACGAAGAATGATACTGTAAATATCGCGCTGAATCCGGACATCCTTAAACTTAGCAAAGGCGAAAAAAATAAAAAGGTAAAGGCCCAGGCAATCGAGATCCTGGGGAACTCGAGGGACCCGGCATATCAACAGCTGATTACTGCCGCTATTTCTGATTCGTCATATAATGTTTCAGGAAAGGCCCTTTTTGCATTGGCAAAGATTGATTCATCGGCAGCGATGTCAATGGCAAAAAAGCTATATTCCTCCCCGGCGAAAGGGGAGCTTAAATTCGCTATTATCGCCAATAGCGACGAGTCGAGATTCGATGCGATTTATAAAGATTTTGCCTCACTTGCTTTCGGCAATGAACAGTTTTATAGCATTAGGCCATTTGCTCACTTCCTGGGCAATTTAAAAAATACAGAGCTGCTTAAAAAAGGAGTAGACTTGCTGGTAAAAATCCGGGAAGATATTCCATCCTCGTTCCGCGGCTTCACCGATCCTGAAATAAACGGGGCCTTGAAAACCCTGGAGCAAAATAAAAGAACGCGAGACCTTGGTGAGCAGGCGGAATATATAGCTTCAAAAATTCCTGCTGATAAGAATTGAGCGCCTCGTCATTGCCAAAATTACAGTTTGTCCTTATTTTAATTCGAGGACGACACAGGTCGCAGATTTCCCCAGGCTCTTTATTGCAACCTTTTCCTGTGGGCCAAAAAAGCTAAAATTACCGCGCGAAAGACGTTTGTCACCTGCCAGCACCACTCCTTCAATATCAATGACGAGATGTGCACAGGTTGATTGCGCGAAGGCTGGCTCATTCCCCACGGCCAAATCCAGCCTGTATACCCTGACAAGACTTTTAGTGACCGGCATCTGGACGCCGCTTCCTAACAAGATGTCGCATGAATCCGATGCTGCTTTGGTTTTGACAAGCTCAATATCCATAACATGAAATGTAGAATCCCCTTCATTCCAAACCCGATGAGTAATAGGATTTTCATCATAGGCTGCATATCCGATTTGTCCTGGAAGGAGGTGGCTTCCCCTTGTAGGCGGGGCTCCTAAAATCTGGCTGCCTATGGTAGATCGGCTTAAAAAAACAATTACCGAGGGAGCGGCGTGAATGTGGGCGAGCGTAGTATCATGGGGTTTGAGATGTACTTCAATTAAGCGAACATACTCATTTTCGAGCACTACCTTATGCCTTGGTTCTTTTCTTACCGGCACGGGTGATTGCGCAAATGAATATCCCACGAAAAATAAAATTGCCGGCAAAAGGCAGGTTCGGCCAATTCTGGCGTACATAACATAAGATTTTAACCTTTCATAGCGGCGATTCCGGGCAGTTCCTTGCCCTCAAAATACTCGAGCATGGCCCCGCCGCCAGTAGAAACATAACTTACCTTATCGGCAAAACCAAATTGATTGACAGCTGCAACTGAATCACCGCCGCCAACCAGGGAGAATGCGCCGTGCTGCGTCGAATCGGCAACGGCTATCGCCACCGCCTTGGTGCCGTGCTGAAATTTCTTCATTTCGAAGACTCCCATGGGCCCGTTCCACAAAATGGTCTTTGATTTCCGAATCACATTGCTAAATTGTTCGCAGGCATTTTCTCCGATATCCAATCCCATCCAACCTTCCGGGATATTGTTACTTGGAGAAGTGGAATCGTTAGCGTTGGCGTCGAATTTGTCTGCAATCACGGAATCTGGCGGCAGGTGTATACATACGTTTTTTTCGGCAGCTTTTTTAAGTAGATCGCTGGCTGTATCGATTCGGTCCTGTTCGCAAAGCGAATTCCCGATATTTCCACCGGTCGCTTTCATAAATGTGTAAGCCATACCTCCGCCAATAATGATGTCAGTAGCCTTGTCGAGAAGATTTTCGAGAATGAGTATTTTATCAGAAACCTTTGCTCCCCCGATGATCGCCACAAAGGGCTTTTGGGAATGATGCAGCACGTGTTCGGCACTTTTTACTTCACCCTCCATCAACAATCCGAACATCCTCCTGTCTGGCGAGAAATATTTAGCGATGATGGCAGTAGATGCATGAGCACGATGTGCCGTACCGAAAGCATCATTCACATAGACGTCTCCCAGGGAAGCCAGTTTTTTTGCGAAGCCTTCGTCACCCTTTTCCTCCTCTTTGTAAAAACGTAAATTTTCAAGTAGCAGAATCTCCCCAGGCTTTAACTTGTTTGCTGTAAGTCGCGCCTTTTCACCGATGCAATCTTCAGCAAAAAAGACCGGGCGGCCCAGAAGTTTGCCCAAGTGATTTACCAGGTGCCGAAGTGAAAACTTATCCTCAGGTCCTCCCTTTGGCCTACCCAGGTGCGACATAAGTATCGCGCTCCCCCCGTCCTCCAGGATTTTGCTGATCGTTGGTACGGTTGCACGCATCCGGGTGTCATCGGTAATTTCAAATTGATCATTTAATGGCACGTTGTAGTCAACCCGGACCAGCACCTTATGGCCGGCGAAGTTGTAATCCGTGAACTGGATCATACTGATAATTTTTTGGAAGGACGCTGTGCGCTTATTTGGAAATGAGATTAGCAAAATAATGCACGGTGCGAACCAGCTGACTCACATAGCTCATCTCATTGTCATACCAGCTGACCGTCTTGACCAGTTGCTGGTCGCCAACAGTCAAAACTTTGGTCTGCGTGGCATCAAACAGTGATCCAAAGTGCATGCCGATAATGTCGCTGCTGACAATTTCGTCTTCCGTATAACCGTAGCTTTCGTTACTTGCCCCTTTCATGGCCATGTTTATCTCCTCTACAGTAACTTTCTTTTTGAGGATAGTCGTTAGTTCCGTTAGCGATCCTGTCAGCGTCGGAACCCGCTGAGCAGTTCCATCCAGTTTACCTTTCAGTGAAGGGAGTACAAGGCCGATCGCCT
Organism: Chitinophagia bacterium; assembly: GCA_021324175.1. Taxonomy (GTDB): domain Bacteria; phylum Bacteroidota; class Bacteroidia; order Chitinophagales; family Chitinophagaceae; genus Puia. The sequence continues at coordinate 10,305 of JAJPJP010000142.1, read as the reverse complement.
TCGCTGCACCGGTGCTGTTGGGAACAATATTGGCGGCAGCCGCCCGCGCCCGTCGAAGGTCACCCTTCGCATGGGGGGCATCTTGTGTATTTTGGTCATTCGTGTAAGCGTGAACGGTTGTCATCAGGCCCATCACAATGCCAAATTCCTTGTCTAAAGTATGAGCCATTGGTGCCAGGCAGTTTGTCGTGCAGGATGCACAGCTGATTACAGTTTCGGTGCCGTCGAGGATATCGTGGTTAACATTAAAGACAATCGTCTTCATTTCGCCTGTTGCCGGTGCGGAGATAACCACCCGGCGTGCGCCGGCAGTTATATGCGCTTCTGCTTTTGCCTTGTCCGTAAAAAAGCCGGTGCATTCGAGCACGACATCTACCCCATGCTGTTTCCAGGGAATTTCTGCGGGATTTTTTTGAGCATATATCTTAATATCTTCACCATTTACGACTATTGAATTTTCTGTCGACTTGACATCCGCATCAAACCGCCCTTGCGCACTATCATATTTTAACAGGTGAGCCAAAACCTTTGGACTCGTCAAATCATTTACCGCCACGACATCAATTCCTTCCTTTTTATAAATCTGGCGATAGACCAGCCTGCCGATTCTTCCGAAACCATTGATCGCAACTTTTACTGTGCTCATAGCTTAACAATTTGAAATTTTTGTTGAAGGTTGCAAAGTTAGTGTATTGGCTAATTTTTGAATGTAATTTTTTGCGTTTGGAATATGCGGATTTTCGCGCAAAAGCAAGAGATGTTAGTCTGTCTTCCAACATGTTGATGGTACTGCGACCCGGGCAAAAATCATTTGGCAAATGAATCTCCCGAATATATCTTTGCAATCCTTTCGCGAAAAAAATACGCCAAGGCAACTGCGCTAAACGCCGCGTTGGTCAATCGGTTTAAGACGCGTCCCTTTCACGGACGAATGAGGGGTTCGATTCCCCTACGCGGTACACTGTTTTCTTAAGAATTCACCGGGCAGCATCAATTCGAGCAGCCCGATTTGCCGACCGTCCAAATACAATCCTCCGGGACCGTCGGTGGTGGGCTTGAGGCCATTCGATTGATGAAAAACCAAGAAAATTCTTTTCATACAAAATCATTCTATTGAATTGAATCAGGTATGAACCTTCGACGAACGTAAATTCTGATCGAATTTCCCTTTTCCGTCAATTTGTTTTCTCCATATTTCACGTAGCCTTGCCCTATGGCCAGAGAGTCATATTTATCTGGCAAAAAAAGAATATCCGAGCGCGCCGAATTTCTGTCAACGATTACCTCGTTCTCGCGATTCTGCCCAACGAGGAAAAAACGGATATACATTGGATAAAAGTCGTCTGAATCGGTCATTTGCCAACTGTGGGGATGAAGCGTATTGAGCCTGTCGAAGTCGCGCTCGAAAAATGCATAGGTTCTGGGGCCGCCCTGGTTTTCGACAAAATCACGGCGAAGCCACAACAACCGAACAGAAATACCAATCTTAAACAGGAGAAATATACTTAAAAGCCAGACCCAGGTTGACCTCGGAAAAAAACGCCTGGAGATGTCAAATATTACATTTATAAATATAATATTTAACAGAAGCACCCAAAAACAGAATAAGCGATCATAGGGAAAAATCCTTTTGACAATAATAATTAGCGCAAATGATATGAGTGTGCCGACAAATACAAAAAGCCCGAACGCATAATACCTCCCAGTTATTTTTCTTGTCGACCAAAACCAAATGCAAACCGACAAGAAAAAACCAACAATCCAAATACCAAATCGACCTAAATTAAATATGTAGCTTATTGAGTAGCGCAAATCGGGGAGCCGATCGACCAAATCATGCCAGCCTTTACCTGCGGAAACAAATTCGTTGTCAAAGACTGCCTTCCAACTGCTGGCGATTATTAGTGGCAAATAAAGAGTCATGGCCAGAAGCCCAACCAGGATTGAGGAAAGGACAAGTCTTCTCCACTGCCGGTAATCGTTTTGCCAAAATAACATAAAAGAAAAGGCGAAAATGAGCGCCAGGTATGGGAAAATAAACCCGGGGTTGATATAGAAACCTGCGACAGACGCCAATACAAACAGGGAATAACCGAATCTGCCTTTCCATATTGGCGAGATAAACCATGTCCAGCCTCCTGCAAGGGCAAGAAAAAAACATGAATCCTGCCACTGGTATCCCCTGCCCTGGACAGCATAAAATGAAAGAAAATAGCAAAACGCACAGCCCGAAACTATCGCAAAAGCCCGTTGAAAGCCGCCCAGTCTTTTCGAGACACAAAAAATTGCCCATAGGAGCACAATGTCACCGACGAGACTTGGCAATCTCATGATAAGAATTGGACTAAGAAAGGGGCATTTAGCGAGAATAATGCATCCCAAATTATACAAGACGTGGTTGTTCGGTAGCGGGTAGCTGCAAATTGTCGCAATAAATCCCTGGCGCACAAAATACAGATATGAGCAGGTTTCGTCCGGCAGTAGTGGATAAGAAAGAAACAAAAAGGTTCGATAGCAGACGATCGCGCTAAACAGCAGGAGTACAGCAAGTTTTTGCTTGGGAGTGGATTCATGTATCGACCTTTTCAAAAACAGGAGTGCTCTCGAAATTTCTGACGAAAATTGCCGACAAAAATTCCAAATTAATCGTGAAAAAAATAAATATCCAATGAGAGCAAAGCATATCAACCCTTGACCTATTAAGCGGTTACTCAACAAGAATCCATACCAATTCGAAGTCAGGCAACTTTTGGAAAGACTATAGATATCATATCCCTGTGGCCAGCGAGCATGGTACCAATCAAGGACATACCCGCGGGAATGGCTCGATATAAAAACTAGAATTATCAGCGACAAAAAAAGGTAAACGACGGGGATTATGAATAGAAGTGTGCAAAAAACAAACTTCAATCCCATTGCCAATCGGTTATCAGGCCGCGGCATGCTTTCAATATTTAGAATAGCCGTTGAATAGTTTTTCATCGCTCGCTGAAATAATACCCGCAGTGCACAATGTTTGTACGGCAAATTAAGTGTAATTCTAATCGCCCCATTCAGCTCCGCAAATTCATATTTTTGCCGAAGAATTGAAGATGAAACGATGAAGATTAAATACTTCGGGGATAATGGCGATTAAAAGAACATCTTGATAAAAACTGATTATATATACACAAGAAGGGCAGATTCATCGGAACCGGATTTTACCCAGCTGCAAGAGGCGTTAGTCTCCGATTTGAAAGTCCGGGATGGGGTGGATCATGAGCATTATGCGGAAATTAATCTGGTCGACGGACTTCATTTTGTCGTCATCGGCTATCATGACAGCTTTCCTGTAGCGTGCGGGGGTCTTAGGCCTTACACAAATCATGAGTTGGAAATTAAAAGGATGTACGTAAAGCCTTTATTTCGCCGAAAGAATTTCGCCACAATCATCTTATTAGAATTGGAAAACTGGGCCAAAGAGCTTGGATTTCCCTCCTGCATTCTGGAGACTGGAAAAAACCAGCCAGAAGCGATTGCTCTTTACCAGAAAAACAATTATAGTTCCATTTCCCCTTTTGGCCGATATATAGGCAGCAAGAACAGTGTATGTTTTAGAAAAATCTTTTAAAGGCAATTTGATCACTATTCGGGATCGCCGATCACTCAGAAAATTAATGATACACTGGTAAGACTCAGGCTAGTCCAATTCCACCACAGCTTTGATTGTCTTCGACAAGGGGTCAAGCCAGGTTGGAAACTTCTCTGCCAAACTTTCGAATGAAGACCGATGCGTAATGAATTTTGCAGGATCGATTATTCTGTCTCGCATACAAGCCAGTACCTGCTCAAAATCAGCTAAAGTCGCATTGCGGCTCGTCATTAGCGTAGTTTCTCTCTTGTGAAATTCAGGATGATTGAAAATCAATTCATTTTTCTGAAGCCCCAGAAGAATATATCGGCCTCCATGTGCGAGCCAGTTCAAACCATTATTTATCGCCTGCTGGTTTCCTGTCGCGTCAATGACGAGGGTTGGCATGTCGCCGTTAGTGAATTCCCTTAAATCATCGAGAACAATCGACGTCGCCGGGTTGATAACATTTTTTATTCCCATCCTTTTGGCGCAGAATTCCAGTCTCGATTCGTTGAGGTCCATCGCGATCACAGAGGCTCCGGCAATACGGGCAAATTCCATCGCCGCAAGTCCAATCGGCCCGGCGCCAACCACCAATACCTGTTCGCCTTCTTCTATCACCGCCCTGCGGATTGCATGCGCTCCAATAGCGAACGGCTCTGCAAGTGCCAGTTCATCGTAAGTAAAATCTCTGCCATCCACGAGTGCTGTGATGGGAACGGAAAGATACTCTGCCATTCCCCCATCAATATGCACTCCGCATACACGGATTTGAACACAGCAGTTCGGTTTACGACGCCGGCAGGCGACACATGCTCCACAAGAGAAGTAAGGGATGATTGTCACTTTTTGACCCGGAGCATAGTCGTTTGTACCGGTCGCATCAACAAGATCGCCTGCGAGTTCATGCCCAAGTATCCTCGGATAGTCAAAAAAGGGTTGCGACCCATGGAAAGCATGAAGATCGGTCCCGCAAATGCCCACACGTCGAATCTTAATAATTGCTCTTCCTTGTGCCGAAGCAGGGCGTGCCATATCAAGATATTCAAATTGGCCGGGAGACTGGCACGAAAGTGCTCGCATGTCAAAGAAATTTTTCGAATGTTAATTTGGTCACAAGCTCACTCCTCGCTTCCAGGGTATAAAATCATCCTGGTTAAGCTGCACGGCCTTGGGCGTTACCTTTCCGCTGGCAACCAAAATGCAATACTCCAGGATCCGCTCGCCCATTTGTTCTAAGGATATTTCTCCTTCGATAATCGGCCCGGTATCTATGTCAATTATGTCTTGCATTCTTCTCGCCAGCGCAGAATTGGTCGCCAGTTTGATCACTGGACAGACGGGATTACCCGTTGGCGTTCCCAAGCCAGTGGTAAAAAGGATAAGCGTCGCACCTGATGCAGCTTTGCCCGTCGTAGCTTCGACATCATTGCCGGGCGTACAAACAAGGTTGAGACCGGCTTTTGTCGCCGGTTCAGTATAATCCAAAACGTCGACAACCGGTGAGGTGCCACCTTTCTTCGCGGCGCCTGCAGACTTAATGGCATCGGTAATCAGGCCGTCCTTGATATTTCCAGGAGATGGATTCATGTAAAAGCCAGAGCCGACCTGGTGCGCCTGCTGGTCATAAGTCCTCATGAGGTGAATAAATTTACTCGCTATTGGCTTGTTCGTGCAACGATCAATGAGTTCCTGTTCGACACCACATAATTCCGGAAATTCCGCGAGAAGAATTTTCCCTCCGAGTGCCACAACAAGGTCGGCGCAATGGCCTACGGCGGGGTTCGCCGAAATACCACTAAAGCCATCGCTGCCCCCGCATTTAACACCAATGCACAATTCGGTCAGCGGAGCAGGCCTGCGTTCCTGTTTGTTAGCTTCTATCATCGCAAAAAAGGTCTTACGAATAGCATCGCTTATAAGTTGTTCCTCACTTTGGGATTGCTGCTGTTCGAACACCAGCACTGGCTTGTTGAATGTGGGGTTCCTGTTTTTGATATCTTCCAGGAAATCCGGGATTTGAACATGCTGGCAACCGAGGCTCAGGATCGTTACACCAGCGACATTTGGATGGTCGGCATAAGCTGCTAGCAACCTGCTCAACATCTCAGAGTCCTGGCGCGTACCTCCGCAACCGCCCTGATGCGTTAAGAATTTTATGCCATCAATGTTCCGAAAAAGAAAATTTTCTTTTGGTTCAGGAACAGCTGAAATTTCGACCTGGTCAATATTTTTTCCTTCGCGAAATGCTTCAGCCAACGCATGAGTATACTGACGATATTTGCCTGTCACAGAATATCCCAATTCATTTTGGAGTGCCTCGCGTATCACGTCTAGATTCCTATTTTCGCAAAAAACCGTCGGAAGAAAGATCCAATAATTAGAGGTACCAACCCGCCCATCGCTACGATGATAACCATCAAAAGTTCTCCCGGCAAATTTTTGCACGGAGGGGGGCTGCCAGTGATAGGTAGCTCCGCGATATCCGTATTCTGCTGCGGCATGACGGGTATTTGCGGTCGTCATAAGACTTCCCATGGGCAATGCAAATAAAACCCTGCCAACGAGCGTCCCGTACATAATGACGGCGTCATCCGGTTGCATATCGTTGAGAAAAAATTTATGCTTGGCGGGAATGTTGTCTTTCAAAACACAAGATTTCCCCGCGTGTTCGATGGCTTCACCATTTTTCAGGTTAGTAAGCGCAACCATCACATTGTCTTTGTCATGTATTTGAAGAGCGCGTTGTTTCATAATCTGAATTTATTCCATTGGCAGAATCAAGATGGTTATAAAGCCCGGTCCAAATGGACATAACCGCCGTCCACGTGAATCAACTGTCCAGTCGTATGTGAGGACCTTGAAGAGAGCAGAAACAGCGCGGTACTGGCAATTTCTGCAGATGTAGTCATTCTTTTTTCCAGTGGAATCTTTGACGTGATATCTTTCAATTTTTCTTCGGGATTCGGCAGGGTCTTAATCCAGTTTTCATACAACGGAGTCCAACACTCTGCCACCACAATGGCATTGACGCGTATTCCGTATTTCAGCAATTCGACAGCCCATTCGCGGGTCAGCGCATTTCTCCCACCGTTCGCCGCAGCGTACGCAGAAGTCCCTCCCTGCCCCGTTTCCGCTGTCTTAGAAGTTATGTTAACAATCGAGCCTTTCGATTTTTTCAATTCCGGCAAAGCAAAATGTGCAATTAAATAGTAGTGAATAAGGTTGCGGTGAAGAGATTCTACAAATCGTTCATAGTTGCCGTTTTCAAGATTCACGCCGTCATTGATTCCTGCATTGTTAACCAGACCGTCGATTCTGCCAAATTCGTCAATCACAGCACGTACCGATGCTTCGCAATCCTGCGGCCGTGTAAGTTCGGCGACGACCTGAAAACCGCGCCAGCCTGACGATTGCAAATGATGGAGCAGCTTCAAGTTGTCTTCTTTTTTTCGGCCAACTATAACAGGCACGGCTCCTTCTTCGGCAAGCATTCTTACAATCCCTTCGCCTATGCCTTTAGCTCCGCCTGTAACGACTACGACCTTATCTTTCAAATCGAGATCCATTATTACTTAATTGCTTCAAAGATTTTGTTTCTTTAAACGCGCGCATAATATATGCCGCGGGCGACTGCATCTTCAAAAGAAATCAAACGCTGCTTCTGTGTTCCCAGTCCTTCTATTCCCAACTCGACCCGATCACCTGCCTTCAGATACCGGGGAGGTTTCAAGCCCAGTCCGACTCCAAACGGGGTGCCGGTAGAAATAATGTCGCCCGGCAGCAAGGTCATGAACTGGCTTACATAATGAATTAGGAATGGGATTTTAAAAACCATATCATTTGTGTTGGAATTTTGCTGCATCTCACCGTTGACCTTTAGCCAAAGTTGAAGGTTCTGAGGATCACGAACCTCATCCGGGGTGACCAGGTATGGACCAAGAGGCGCAAAAGTATCACTGCTTTTCCCTTTAACCCATTGACCGCTTCGTTCTATTTGAAATTCCCGTTCTGAGTAGTCATTGTGGAGAACATAGCCCGCGATATAGGACGATGCATCCGACTCCAGGACATAAGCAGCCCTTTTCAAGATAACAAGGGCAAGTTCCACCTCCCAATCCGTCTTCACGGAGTTCCGTGGAATGATCACATCATCGTCAGGACCGGATAAGGCCGTGGTTGATTTAAAAAAGAGAACAGGTTCAGCCGGAATCGTTGTTCCGGATTCAGCCGCATGCTTGGCGTAATTTAGGCCAATGCAGACGATTTTAGAAGGGCGGGCAACAGCGCTTCCCAGTCTTGTGCCCTCGGGAATTTCGGGTAAAGAAGCGCGGTGAAGGTTGACATAATTGGCCACACGGTCCAATCCTCCTGTTTCAAAAAAAAGTTCGTTGAAATCTTCGCCCAGATCCGACAGGTCATAACGTTTGTCTTCCAACAGGATTCCGGGTTTTTCCTTATTCAGTTGGCCGTGCCGAAAAATTTTCATTTTTCAATTATTTGCTCGTGATTCCTTCTCAATTATTCAGTTTCAGAAAACCTCCATCGATCGGATAATCGGTTCCCGTAATAAATGAGGCCTCATCGCTCGATAAATATAAAGCAAGAGCCGCGATTTCTTCAGGTGTGGCCATACGGCCAATCGGCTGACTCTTAGACAGCTTTTCAAATATCTCCTTTTCCCGCCCGGGATAGTTCTTAGCGATGAACCCGTCTACAAAAGGGGTATGGACCCTGGCAGGTGAAATGCTGTTGCACCTGATTTTTTCAGCCAGGTAATCGCGGGCGACACTCATAGTCATCGAATAGACAGCGCCTTTCGACATCGAATAGGCAAAGCGGTCCTGCAGTCCGACCAGCGCAGCAATGGAGCATATGTTGACGATTACTCCTCCGCCCTGGCTTCGCATAACGGGAATTGCAGCGCGAAGGCAATTATATACTCCCTTTACATTGACCTGGTAAAGTCTGTCCATATCGGATTCGCTCGTTGTATGAGCTTTGCCTATATGTGAGACACCCGCACTGTTGACAAGGATATCAATGGGACGAATGCTGGCAAAAATAGAGTCGATCTGGGCCTGATTGGCGACACTGCAAACGTGGTGACAGGCTTTTCCGCCGCCTGCCTCTATCTCGCGAACCAATAGTTCCGATTGATCTTTGTTAATATCAACGAGATGCACCTGGGCCTTTTGGTTGCCAAATAACAGCGCTATTGCCCTGCCAATTCCGCTGCCGGCACCCGTTATGACCGCCTGTTTATTTTCAAGACTAAACATGCACACTGGAGGTTGCTGTTCGTATTTTGACTTTGTGTCCGCTTATCGCGTAGAACAAAACTACAGCGAAACAGAATAAAGGGACTAAATAAGAAATCTGGATACTTCCCGTTTTGTCGGAGATCAGCCCCATAAGTACTGCTCCAAATGCTCCCCCGATGATTGACATGACAAGGAACGAAGATGCGATCTTTGTTTCTTCGCCCAGGCCCTTAATCCCAAGCGCAAAAATAGTCGGAAACATTATAGACATAAAAAATGGCGTTGCCATAACGCAGTAGACCGGGATGTATCCTTTCGTTGTAACTCCAACTACCAGAAGAAGCATGTTCGCCACGGCATAAATACCGAGCAAGAAATCGGGCCGGATGTAACGCATCAAAAAGGTGCCGAGAAATCTGCCAGTTACAAATCCGATCATCGCAAATCCCCACCACTTAGCCGCCTGTTTCTCAGGCAAGTCCAGAACATATTTTGAAAATTTAATAAAAAAGCTGCCAACCGCAACCTGTGCAGCCACGTAAAAAAACTGTGCGACCACCGCCCATTTCAGGTGGCTGAATTTGAAAACGCTCATGGAAAATTTGGCGCCGTGGGCTGCGCTGTCATCCTCCGAAACCTTCGGAAAGGGGGTGAAAAGGAACAAAAAGATCACCAACGTGACAACAAGGGCAATAACGAGATAAGGAATTTTAACAGCTGATGCTTCGGTATTCAGGTAAGCCTGCAATTGTGCGGGCGCCATTTGGTTAAGTTCCTCCTTTGAATGTTCGATCCCTGAAAGGATGAAGCGACCCCCTAGGGTCGGCGCAAGTACCGCACCAAGGCCGTTGAAGGATTGCGCAAAGTTAAGACGCTGCTCCGCCGTTGCCGGGTCGCCCAGGATGGTCATATATGGATTCGCCACTGTCTCTAAAAATGCGGCCCCACAGGCCATTACAAAAAGCGCTATCAGGAAAAAGACATACTCCCGGACTGAAGCCGCCGGTATAAATAAAAGCGCACCCGCAGCAAACAGGATAAGGCCGAGAATAATTCCGCTCTTGTACCCAAACCGGTGAATAAATATTCCGGCAGGTATCGCAGTTAGGAAATAGCCCAGGTACACGGCCGGATCAATGAAGGAGGACTGCAGGTCGTTAAGTTGACAGGCTTTTCGTAAATGTGGAATTAAGATGGGATTGAGATTGTGCAGAAAGGCCCACAAAAAAAACAATGAGGTTACCAGAATAAACGGCAGTAAGTATTTTTTTTGCATGGCATAATCGTTGGTAATAGTTGTTGTTGACGGGGAAGACAAAGTATAAATATAAAAGTTTTCACCCATAAAATTCGATGAAGATCCTTCGGCTCGTCCGCTGACGCATCATTCTCTCACTCATTTTTTATTTATCTTGCCGGGCCATCAAC
>JAJPJP010000052.1 GCA_021324175.1 Chitinophagia bacterium | reverse complement strand
ACAGATTTTCCTTGCATATCAACACCCATATATTTACCTTTTACACATTCAACAATAATACATGATTCTAAGATGAATGATTTTCCAATAAAAGGCTGGCCCAGCGAAGTTCTCAAACCGCTCGCAACCGAAATTGACGTGTTAGTTAGACTCAAGTCAATACGTGAATTCTATCTGGGTCGCACCAACGATCTGGAGGCTACAAAATCACGACATGGAGCGCAACATATAATTCCTCTATACGAAACCACAAGTCTCGATAACGCGATTGAAGTTGAGGATACGCTCATTAGAAAGTTTTCACATCGGAAAAAATGTTCCAACTACAACCAGCATGGCGGTGGCGGAATATCAAGCGGTTACATCAACTACGTTTATGTGGCGGTCTGGGGAAACTCATAGAGAAGAATTCCCCCACCATGGGTTCGATGGTGCAACAAGGAATCTTTGGGGAATGGTTCGAGCTGGGAGAATAAATATTCTTTTCTAAAATATGCGAGGAGATTAATAATGGAGAATACTGAGCGATCGGGTTTTCTCAAATTGGCCAGAAGATCATTTGCAGTTGTTGTAGCCATCATGGGCGGTTTTATACACAATGAAAGTGATGCATTTTCGCACTCAGTCAATGCAGACGACGGATACAAAAATCTGAGTTATGAGACTTTCCAAAAGAGAATTCTTAAATCCAAGCTAGTGCTGAAGATAAATCCAAGAAATGCCTCAACCTATAACTTAGCACAACACGCATCACACAGTTCGCATAGTTCCCACGCTTCTCATTATTCATCTTCACAGAGTTCCCACTATTCCTCTTCTTCTACCTACGTACCTCCCGCTCAGCTTGACACATCAAGCTCATCTTCGAGTAGGGTTCCTGAACATGTTCCTTCCAAAAAAACAGGATCGCCTTTTTCAGATACTAGTACGACCAAAATTCTCCAACACAATCTTGGTTCAAGATCGCTCTCCAAGGGGTCTGAAGGAATGGATGTTCAAGAGTTGCAGCAAATGCTTTTAAAACTCGGATACGATGTTATTGTCACGGGTTATTATGGAGATAAAACTGAACAAGCTATTATGAAATTTCAAAAAGAGAACGAGTTAAAACCAAATGGGAAAATGACCAAAGCCACTTTAACGACTCTGAGAAAAAAATAAATGGAAGTCGAGATAAAAGAAGACGAGTTATTACTTCGTATCGAAAAGGCTCTGTATAGCGAAGAAGTCTTGCATAAATGTTTTTATTGGTACAGTGGCAATTTCGCCGTTGATATCAGCAACTTTTCCGCACAACTCTTTCTGGTTAGAATGCGACCAACTTCGAAGACACAGACTTTCCAAGAAACCATTGACAAGGTTCGACGGGATTTGATTGACTTCAAGCTAAGGGATATCGTAACAAAAGAAACAAAAACAGTTCGTGAATTGATAGTAGCCAAAGCATTCGCTTACTATAACTTGAACGAAACTCCTATCACCGTGATATCCGATCCTGTGGGTTTTGATCCTGCCAAGGTAAAAGCGAGTGGTTAAGTTAAACAATGAGATTGAACCTAGGACGAGGAAGTTCCTGCAGTATGATTTTTTCGCTGCAAACTCCACGAATCAATATTATCTCCTCCCTTTTCGATTTCATAGAATCAATGAGAAGAAGGAAGTTCTCGTAAATGAAATCGGGGATTTTCTCATCGTTCCAATAGGCACAGCAAAGAAGATCATTACCAGAGAATTGACCGAATCGACAAATGGGGATCTTTACGCTGACTTAGTCGCAAATTTCTTCATCAGCCATGAGCGAATCCCTCCGTTACTCGATGTCCTCGCGGCAAGATATCGGACCAAGAAATCCTTCCTCGATTATTTCACCTCTCTCCACATTTTTGTCATTTCCTTGCGGTGCGAGCACACCTGCCACTACTGTCAAGTCTCAAGAGTGAGCCAAGATAAAAATAGTTTTGACATGAAGCAGAAGCACATCGACAAAGGTATTAAACTGATGATGAAATCACCAAACCCCAATGTAACAATGGAATTTCAGGGAGGTGAAGCGTTGTTAGCGTTTGCGAGTGTTAGGTACGCTGTCGAAAAGACAAAGGTTGAGGCGACGAAACGGGGTAAGAATGTCACATACGTTTTGTGTACCAATCTGGCCCCCCTCACTGATGAAATCTTGGCGTATTGTAGAGAGAACAATATCCTTATTTCAACATCTTTGGACGGTCCCGCGTTTATTCACAACCAAAACCGGCATCGTTTGCAGAATAACAGTCACGAGCTGACCGTAAGCGGAATCAAAAAGAGCCGAGAGGCTTTAGGCACAGACAGAGTTTCAGCACTTCTGACTACCACCACATTATCTCTTGATTACCCGTATGAAATTGTCGATGAGTATTTTAATCTCGGTTTGAGAAATATTTTTTTGCGACCGATCAGCCCTTATGGTTTTGCGACGCGTAATGAAGAGAAGAACAAGTATCATATGTTACGGTTTCTCGAATTTTACAAGAAAGCCTTAGGCAGAATCATCGACTACAACCTGAGTGGTCAACCGTTTAGGGAAGACTACGCCAGTATCATTCTAAAAAAGGTTTTAACCCCCTTCCCTGTTGGTTATGTTGACCTGCAATCTCCCTCAGGAATGATAAATAATGTCATAGTCTTTAATTACGATGGAAAAGTCTATGCCACGGATGAATCAAGAATGCTGGCCGAGATGAACGACTTCACCTTTCAATTGGGCGATCTTGAAACAGATAATTATGAGCAGATATTCTATGGCGAGAAAGCTTTCCAGCTCTCAGAAGCATGGACGAACGAATCTCTCCCGGGCTGTTCTGAATGTGCATTCCAGAGTTATTGCGGCGCCGATCCCGTGTTTAATCATGCCACACAAGGGGACATTTTCGGCTTTAGACCGACAAGTTTATTCTGTCAAAAAAACATGGAAATCATCCGATATCTTTTTGAGCTCATGGATAGCGATAAAAGAGTTGAGACAGTTTTTAGAAATTGGACATCATCGGGAAATTAGATGCTTTTGAGGACCAGAGGTATACCGTCTAATGTAAGGGAACCAATTGTTGCCAAAATCACTCGAGATGCAACTTCACAAGCTCCCGATCAAATATTAATTGCAGAAGAACAATATCCCGATGACACGGTGAAGCGATTTAGGGCGCTT
>JAJPJP010000265.1 GCA_021324175.1 Chitinophagia bacterium | reverse complement strand
ATGACCTATTTTGGAAATATGAGTCTGGCAGACGACTATCGCAAACTTGCGCAATCGCTGGTCGAAACCACCTACAGGCTTTGCTGGGATAGTGAACGGAAAATGCTGGCAGATACCTACGACAAAAAAGAATTTAGCCAGCATGCCAATATCATGGCGATTCTCACCGATGCGATACCAGCCAATGATCAGGAGACACTGCTCACAAGGATTATGAAGGACAATTCCATAACCCAATGCACTTATTATTTTCGATTTTACTTGTTTGAGGCCCTGAAAAAGCTTCATATGGGAGACGAATTTCTGCCGTTGCTTCAACCGTGGCACGAAATGCTGGCGCGCGGACTGACCACCTTTGCTGAACAGCCGGATCCTACCCGGTCTGATTGTCACGCGTGGAGTGCGTCACCTCTTTATGAATTGTTATCAATCGTCTGCGGAGTCCGCCCTGCAACGCAGGGATTTGAAAAAATCCAGATCGAACCGAGCCTTGGAAATCTGGGATGGATTGACGCGAATGTTCCCCATCCCCTGGGTAATATCAGGATGCATTTAGAGAAAAAAGGAGATCATTTAAACGGAACGATTGATCTGCCTGCAGGTTTGGAAGGCACATTCATTTGGAAGGGCAATTCAATTGCGCTTCATCCGGGCCATCATGCCCTCCAATTTTGAATTCTATGACTTGGTTTTAAAGGCCGGGTGAAATTGTTGCAGGGTTTCACGGAGGTATTCACGATCCAGGTGCGTGTAGATTTCCGTCGTTGTGATGCTTTCGTGACCAAGCATTTCCTGAACAGCCCGCAGATCCGCCCCGCCTTCTACAAGATGTGTAGCGAAGGAATGCCTGAAGGTGTGGGGGGAAATATTTTTGGTAATGCCGGCCTTTCTTGCAAGGTCTTTGAGGATCAGAAAAACCATGACCCTGGATAACCTGCTTCCTCTCCGGTTAAGGAAGAGAGTGTCTTCAAAACCTTTCTTAACGGGGATGTGTACACGGGTTTCATTCTTGTATAGACCAATATATTTTGCCGCAGATCCCCCAATGGGCACGAGCCTTTCTTTGTCGCCCTTTCCTATAACGCGAATGAAATTGACATCCAGATACAAACCCGAGATTCTCAGATTGATCAGCTCACTTACCCTGAGGCCGCAACCATAAAGCGTTTCAAGCAAAGCCCGGTTGCGACTCCCTTCATCCCTGCTCATATCAATTTGGTTGATTATGGTCTCAATTTCGCTCACGCTTAATATGTCCGGGAGGATTTTTTGCAATTTAGGTGCTTCAAGTAAAATCGATGGATCCAGCGGAATAATTCGCTCGATGATACAATAACGGAAAAAAGCCCGCAACCCGGAGATGATTCTTGCCTGGGATTTGTCGGACATTCCGAGGCCGGAAATCCATTTGATAAAATTTTGTAAATCTTCCAGGACAACCTCTGCAGGAGTCTTCTTTGATTCTACATGCAAAAGGAACTGGGTAAATTTCTCCAGATCGAGCAAATAGGCCTCAACTGAGTTTTCCGAAAGTGACTTCTCCAGTTGCAAATAGGACCTGAAACCATTTTTATAAGCTTCCCACACGCAACAAGTTTAAAATTTAATGAGTGAATGGTAAAATTTTCTTTGTGACTCCGAGGCTTTGAACCATATTTGCTATGCTTTCATGAATACCCAATCATTAAACATCAGTGCATTTCGGCGCATTGCGAGCAGAAACAGGAGGCGCTTCCGCAAACTGCTTTCAACGCTTGAGAAACTTCCCTTTCGCGGCCTTGACAAATTTGTCGTTGCTGCCGACAAGGAAGTTTGGAAAGAGGTGAGCTGCCTTTCCTGTGCTAATTGTTGCAAAACCATGTCGCCAACCTACACGTTGCGGGATATTCGCCGCATCGCCAAATATGTAAACCTATCCGAAAAAGAATTTCGCGCGAAGTGGCTAACGAAGGATAAAGCGGGGGATTGGATTAACCAGCGAATTCCCTGCCAGTTTTTGGATCTCCAGACCAATATGTGTTCTATTTATTCCGTCAGGCCAAAGGATTGCGCAGGATTTCCCCACCATACCAAGAAAAAGATGGTAGACTATATGCATGTCTACCGGCAGAATATTGACTATTGCCCGGCCACCTACCGGCTTGTCGAGAAGATTTACAAAAAAATGAACATTTCCTGAATTGGCTGGGATCGCTTTCAATGCTGTGAATTAGTCAAACTCCCTTTGAGATTTTGCAACAATATTTGAACTTGGCTGTCTAATCGGCAACGTGAAGGACTCAAGCGGAAATACATTTTCTGATAACGACCTTGTTAGCAGGGTCTTGCACGGAGAGACCAACGCGTTTTCCCAGATTTTGAAAAACACCGAGGCACTGACTGCACAAATTGTCTTCAAGATGGTAAGTAATGCTGAGGATCGAAGAGATATCGCCCAGGACATTTATTTGAAAGCTTTTAAGAACCTGGCAGGTTTTCGATTCGAGTCAAAATTATCGACCTGGATCGCTCAAATTGCCTACCGTACATGCCTGAATTACCTTGAAAAAAAACGCTTGGTTCTTCCTGCCACCGGCGAAAATGAAAATACGGAGGAAATTCTGGACAAGCTCTCGCCAAGACCGGCATCCTTTGCGCTTGCTGGCGCCGAATCGGTTGTGCACACAAAAAATCTGAAGGCGATTCTTGATAAGGCCATCGATAATTTGCCGCCAGTATATAGAACCCTGATTACATTATTTCATCATGAAGAGCTCAGTTATGAGGAGGTTTCTTCAATCGCAGGTCTCCCGGTAGGAACAGTGAAGAGTTACCTGTTTCGCGCCAGAAAATTGCTGAGGGATTTTCTGGAAAAGAACTATAAAAAAGAAGAATTATGATGCATAATCACGTTGCTGACGCCGTCTTGCAGCAATACGCATTTGACCCAGGAGGATTGAATGAGGTTGATTCTTCGCATATTCGCGAATGTTCACTTTGTCTCAATCGTGCGGAAACTTACCGGTCGATTTTTCATGGGATTCGCACGCAACCTGCTGCTTCTTTCGATTTTGACCTTTCAAAGGCGGTCATGTCAAAGTTAAGCGGGGAAAGCGAGAAATCTGGCTGGAGCCCATGGGCAACATTTTTGGCATTTGTGGCAGGCATTTTAGTTTTAGCGACTCCCTCGTATATATACCGCAAATCACTGTATCTATTTATCAAAGTTCATGCGACCGACATGGCCGGTGCTATATCGACGACGGTTATTTACCTTGTCCTGACAGGCGTACTGGCCATCTCACTTTTTCAGGGCTACGACCTTTTAAGGAAATATCAGCGAAAGATAAAACGCCTTAATTATTATTAATTTTCTGCAACATTATGCTTGATCGCCTGTCTCATATCCTTTATAAATAAAATACCACACGATAATGAAAAAAACCGTAATTCTTCTTGCCGCGCTGTCAAGCTCATATTTTCTGGGTGCGCAGGATGTCTATGTTTTGCCGGATGGGAGAGGCCTTTCACGTCAGTTTTTTGAAGTCCCGATGACTGTGCTGGCATTTGTACTGGTCGGTGCGTTCATATTAACTGTTATTACACGTCTATTGGATTTCCGTCTTCGGTCGAAGCTGATCAGTAAAGACGCTCCGGAAGGGATTATCAAGCAACTCATTCAAACAGAGGTGAAGGATAGCAAGACCGTTGCGATGAAGTGGTTTATTATCCTGGCGGGGATCGGCCTGGGCCTTGCATTGATCAGTATGACATTGCCAATTGGTATTCATTCGCTCGCTATTCTCGCATTCAGCATTTCATTGAGCTTTCTCGCTTATTTCTTTTTTATCAAACGTTCTGAAAATAAGGACGGTCAAAATCAATAATTCATGAGATTATCAGTTTTGCTACTATTTGTAATGATTGGTCTGTCGGCTACTTTTTGTAACCGGGGCAACGCGATCATTATTGGTAACGGTGACGGCAATCTAAGCATCTACTATTCCGGCGAAATCAAGTTCAACGATGACGAAACGGCTATCCAGGGAATGTCTCCGGACGGCTACGTTCATTATAAGCGAAACGAACGGAAAGTGAATGCTGAGTGCAACTACCACGGGCAAATTAGTTACGAATTGGAGGACAATGGACGTAAACTGGACATAAACAGCGAAGAAGGAAAGAAATTCCTGGCTATAGCGATTCGGGATATGATTGATGCCGGTTTCGATGCCCGCGGCAGGCTGGAACGCCTTTATCGACGGGGAGGCGACAAAGCCGTACTTTCTGAAGTTGACCTCTTAAAAAATGATAATATCAAAGAGATGTATTTGTCGTTCCTGCTGCACAGTGACAGCCTTAATCGCGATGAAGCGCGTATCATCATCAGGAAAGCGGGAACAGAAATTAGTTCGGATTTCGAAAAGTCTGGCCTGTTAAAAGATGTCCCGCTGACCTTTTTAAAGGACTCGTCGACTTCCAAAGCGTGGTTTGAGGCAGAAAGAACACTCGGATCAGATTTTGAAAAAGCAAATGCACTGAGGTATTTTATGATGCAGCAGCTTTCCGATGAACAGGTTAATGATGTTATTTATGCCGACGAGTCGCTTGGCTCTGATTTTGAAAAAGCGAATATTCTCAAAGACCTCATAAACAAGACAGCATTTGAAGACGCCGACGTAGACAGGACGCTGGATGCTGTTAATAATATTGGCTCAGATTTCGAGAAAGTGAATCTGTACAAATTACTTATCCGAAAACAGAAGAGAAGCGGCGAAAATTTTGACCGCATGGTGGACGCGGCGTCCAGCCTTGGGGGCGACTTTGATAAAGAAAACCTGATCAGAGAGCTGATTGGCCCTGGAATCCCGGAGGATGCAAACTTCGAAAAGCTGGTTGGTCTCGTCAATCATATTGGCGGCGAATTCGAACGAGCGGGCCTGATCAGGGAAATTCTGCAGAAAAATGTCCGAAAGGAACAGGATTGGCTTAGCCTGATCGACTGCACCGCAGAAATTCCTTCCGAATTTGACAAGGCAAGCCTGTTGGAGGCTATCGCTGAGATCATGCCCAAAACCGACATCGTCCGCAATGCGTATACGCGAGCGGCAAAAACGATCAACTCGGAAGTGGTTTATGGCAGGGTGATAAAGGCCCTCGACTAAGTCATGCCTGGTGGCAAAACAGATGATCCGGGCTTATTGAAGACAAGTTGGAATCTTTCTTTATTTTGCAAACGTTAGATTTTGCGTCGGCTTTTGACGCGCTCTGACCAAGTACGATGAATGATCAAATACGCAAGGTCTTCAGGCTTATTGGCAATTTACAGCATTACGCATGGGGTGGGTATAGTTTTCTGCCGGAACTATTGCATATTGAGAACCCGGGCCACGATCCTTTTGCTGAATATTGGCTGGGCGCGCACGGGAAAGCGAGCGCCCGCATCGAAACCGATAACGGCACAGAAAATTTGCGCGACCAGATTTTCGCCGCAAAAGAAAAAATTCTGGGGGTCAGCGTAAGTACACATTTTGGGCACCTTCCGTACCTGTTAAAAATCCTTGACGTACGGGACATGCTATCCATCCAGGTTCATCCCTCCAAGAGCGCAGCAGAAGCCGAATATGAACGCGAAAACCGGCTTGGAATTCCCATCGATGCCCCTCACCGGAATTATAAGGACGACAATCATAAGCCTGAGCTCATGGTTGCGCTTGGAGATTTTTGGCTCCTGCATGGATTCAAACCGAAAGATCATTTGAGATCTATTTTAAATGACAGGAGGGCCTTTCGCTTTTTGCTACCGGCTTTTGGAGAGGGTGATTACCTTAAGCTGTTTAAGACATTCATGCAGCTGGATCAATCGTCGGTAAACAATATCCTCGAGCCGCTGCTTGAAGAGATCATTCCGTTATACATGGCAGGCAGGCTGGACAAAAACAAAGAAGATTTCTGGGCTGCGCGCGCAGCACTTGCATTTAATGAACCTGGACGCATCGACAGGGGGATCTTCTGTATTTACCTGCTTAACCTCGTGCATCTCGAGAAAGGCCAAGCCGTTTATCAGGATGCAGGACTTCTTCATGCTTATCTTGAGGGTCAAAATGTGGAAATTATGGCCAATTCAGACAATGTGCTTCGGGGAGGGCTGACGTCCAAACATGTCGATGTTCAGGCTTTGCTGAAACACATCCGGTTTGATGCAACAGTTCCGTCGATTTTCGATGGAAAGAAAAAAAACAGGAACGAAATCGTATTTACTACACCCGCAAAAGATTTCGAATTATCGTGTATTGAATTAACCAAAAGTGACAAGCAGGAATTCCAGGCCAACTCGATTGAAATATTTTTTGTCATGGAAGGAGCTGTCGGCGTTGAAGAAAAATACCGGGAATCAATTCATCTTGAAAGGGGTGAAGCCTTTGTGGCTTTCGACCGCGCAACATTTGATCTGTCCACGGATAATTATGCAAAGGTCTTTCATGCCGTCGTCCCAAGGTAGCATGGCGGTATGCGGATTGGATATCTCGTGTATAACTGTCGTCCGGAATCGAATTTTTGGACTATTTTTGCAACATAAAAGATCTATTTCATGAAGCCGTCAAAAACGATCATTTGGTCCCTGGTGATGCTTGTCATCATCGCCTCATTATACCGCGTTATTCCCAACAGGCCCTACGGATTTGCGCCGCAATGGGCGATGGCCGTTTTTACCGGCGCTGTCATTAAAGATAAAAAATGGGCTTTTATCGTGCCGGTGCTTTCAATGTTTATCAGCGATTTACTTTACCAGATGCTCTATGTGACCGGGGTATCTTCACTGCCTGGCTTTTACGAAGGACAATGGCAGAATTATATTTTGTTTGGCCTGCTACCACTTGTTGGCATGGCCATCAGGAAAGTCAATATCATCGGCGTAGTAACTGCATCGCTGGCAGCGCCAACTGTTTACTTTTTGTTGTCAAATTTTGTGCTTTGGGCCGGCTGGTCGGGAACGCGTGGCCTGGGCAGACCCAAGACTTTTGACGGTCTCATGCAATGTTACAACGATGCTATTCCTTTTTATCGCACCAGCCTTTTTGCAACCGTTATATTCAGCGTGATACTCTTTGGTGGCTACATTCTCCTGAAAAAAAGGGAAGGCAAATTGCAAGTGGCCCGCTAAGCCGTCAAGATTGGTAGCGATTCAACGGCCTGGTTAAACATGTTGGACCGCCTCCTCCCTTCACCGAAATTTCCATTCCCGGATATTCGATGACTTCGAAACCTTCTGATTCGAGGAGGGACCGCACCGCATGATTCCCACTTACCACAAGGCAGGTTTTTTCATCCAGGGCAAGCACATTGCATCCCATCGTCATAAACTCCTTTTCGGGAATTTCAATCAGCTTGTATTTCATCTCCTGCAATTTTTGTCGGAATGAAATGGGCATCAGTGGAGAATAAACGAGTGCTCTATCAGGCGTAATGGGACTGAATATGCTCATGAGGTGAAAGACGTCACCCGGTCCTCTGAAATGCGGTAAATCCGCGACAACCAAGTCGACGCCGATTGTTTCCAACAAGGAGCGCAGCTGGCTGATGCCTTCCCGGTTCGTACGGTAACTGTGCCCAACAGCCAACGTATGCCTGTCCAGCCACGCCGTATCGCCCCCTTCTAAAGTACCCGGGGCACGAATTACTCCCATGACAGGTATTTCATTTTTTTCAAAGGCATTCTGCTGGGCAGAAGGTTCGCCGGCGCGAGATCTTTTGCCCATCCTGCACAGGATCATGCCTTCGTTGGTAGCGATCGACGCATCGCGGCAATAAATTGAGTCAAGCGTCAGGGAATTATTTTCCGGCAGAAAATAAATTTCGTCCGAATATTTTTTCAGAATCGATTCAAGTTTTTCGTATTCGACAAGCGCCTGATCCAGGCGTGGTAATTCTTCAAAATTGAGCGCTTGCCATTGTTGGTCGATCGTCTCCTGGTCCACAAAGGCAGCAGCGGCTCTTTTGATGTAAAGTGTCTTTATCCTGCCGACTTCGGAATGGGCCGTTATATTCATATCATGATGGATTTTCAAGCTTGTGTGCAGGAATTTATCAAACCGCTGACCTCCGGCAAAATAGATACCGCAAGCCTGGTCCCTAACGAGATGCCTTATGTCAAAGGCCGTGGCATCGATATCAAGAAATACCTGTGAATGCCTAAGGTACAAAGATTTACCAAGGCTTCGACCGGACGCTCCACATTTTGCCATTAGGGATGGAATAAAACCTTTGACGAGTCCTTGTGCACTAAAGGGACCAATTATTCGTTGTTTTCGTGGCCTTGGCCCCCAATTAACCAATCCTGAAAAAGCCGCCACCATGAAAAGCGAATTTCCGTTTTGCGTATTTGTAGTTGACGACGATCCTTTTTGCCGACAACTTTATGAATACAATCTGAAAAAGTTGGGAGTTAAGGACGTATACGTATTCGAAAACGGAGAAGACTGCATCAATAGCCTCGTGCTTGAACCCGATTTAATCCTTCTCGATCATTATATGAAACCCCTGAGCGGACTTGACGTCATGGAGTCGATCAAGAACTACAGTCCTGATATTTTTGTTGTGATCATTTCCGGCCAGGAAGAAATCATACTGCCGGTATTGGCCATGGAGTCCGGCGCATTTGACTACATTGTAAAGAGTGATGTGACTGAGGAAAGATTTCTCGAAGTAATTGAGAAAATTCAGGCGATCAGGCAATTACCGAAGTAGAAAATCTGCGCGACATGGAAACTTTTGATTTCCCTTTTTTGCTTAAATTGGCTGTTCAAACTACACGCCATGCACAGGTCAGCCTTCTGTTTATTTTTTTGTCTCGCTCTTTTTTCCGGATTTACACAACCTATTAGCAGCTCCGCTATCGATTCGCTCGTGGAGCGCAGCATGAAGGCTTTTGATGTACCCGGAATCGCCGTGGCCATCGTCAAGGACGGCAAGGTGATTCACTCCAAGGGATATGGCGTTCGTTCCCTGAACACCATGCAGCCGGTGGATGAGAATACCTTATTTGGGATAGCCTCAAACAGTAAGGCATTTACTGCAGCGGCACTCGGAATTCTTGTCGATGAAGGAAAAATCAGGTGGGACGATAAAGTGAGGAAATACATTCCCGAGTTCCATTTATATACACCCTTTGTAACGGAAGAATTTACAATTCGGGATCTCCTGACGCATCGAAGCGGGATGGGACTGGGTGCAGGGGACCTGATGTTTTTCCCTGATTCCAGCGATTTCACACTCAAAGATATTCTGCATAATCTGCAGTTCCTTAAACCTGTTTCGAGCTTTCGGAGCAAATATGATTACGACAATAATCTTTACATCGTTGCGGGCGAAGTAGTTGCAAGAGTTAGCGGCCAAAGTTGGGATGACTTTGTTCAACAGCGGATTCTAGATCCGATTGGGATGTCCCACAGCGCGACATCCTTTGACCGGCTTAAGGACAAATCCAACGTGATTGACGGGCATGCTCCGGTAAATGGGAAGGTCCAGGTTATCGCGCGAAGTACATTGAAGGTGGGCCACTCGGCGGGCGGGATCAATTCCAGCATTGCCGATTTAAGCAAGTGGATCATCCTGCAGCTGGCTGATGGCAAATATGGCGATCACCAGGAAAAGCAATTGTTTTCCTCCGCAGTTCACCAGGAAATGTGGTCTCCTCAAACAATCATTCCGGTTCATGGTGGCGGACCCTACAATACACATTTTGCTTCTTACGGACTGGGCTTTGGGATAAGCGACGTTAAGGGATACAAACAAATCACCCACACCGGAGGCTTGGAAGGGATGGTTACACAAATAACCATGATCCCTGAACTTGGACTTGGAATTGTTGTATTAACCAATCAACAGGAAGGCGGGGCATTTGCCTCCATCACCAACCAGATTAAGGATGCTTATTTTGGTATCACAGGCACTGATCGGGTAAAAGAGTATTCAGCGGGCAGGAATAAAGCAGTGGCCGATGCGAAAAAACTTACAGATTCAATTTGGCGCGAAATCGACGACGAATCTTTGAAAAAGGTCAAAACTGACAATTCCGTCTACGCGGGGACTTACACGGATGTATGGTTTGGGGATATTTACATATCGGAAAAGAACGGACACTTGTGGTTTGATTCAAAACGCTCTCCAAAGCTGACAGGAGAAATGTTTCCATACAAGGGCAACACGTTTGTCGTCAAATGGAGGGATCGCAGTATGGACGCGGATGCATACGTCATGTTTTGCCTGGATGAAAATGGTAAAGGCAAGAAGATTTCGATGAAGCCGGTATCACCCTTGACGGATTTTAGCTTTGATTTTCAGGACCTCGACTTTAATCGGGCACATTAACTTGTTCCGGCTGGCGCTGGTTTACCGGCGTATCAAAAAAGTAGATAATCAATCCGACCGCTAATATGCCTATTCCTTCGAGGCTCTCCCGGGGTCTCGTTATCATGGTAAATATCAAAACCCATGCATTGAATGCAAGAAAGACAATTTGCAAAAGTGGTTTCAGGGGGCTTCTGAACGTCCCGGGTCGCTGATCCCTGATAAAGAGGCTTGTCGCTACCGTCAATGAAGCCATGAGTTGCAGCACAAAACCTGCATACAGCAAGACCTTTTCGAATGAGCCAGTAAGCGCAAGGCAAATGCTGATGACCACATGAAGCCAAACAGCTGCAACAGGAATTCCGTGAGTATTTGTCTTGGCAAGCGGCCGCCATAATTTATTTTCTTTGGCCATGGCCCAGGTGACGCGCGGTCCGACCCACAAATAGGAGCTGATTGTTGCCAGCAGCTGGATGGCAATAAAAATACTAACCCACTTTCCGCCTTCTTTGCCAAGCAGGTTTGCAAATGCAATGAAGGTTACCTCTTCTTTGTTTTTTAGCTGGTCGACGTCTCCATTTTTCAACAAGACGAATTGAAACAGGACATAAACGACGGCGACGAATATGGTGCTGCTTATCAACGAACGCGGAATATTTCTTTTTGGCGATTCGATCTCTTCCGCCACATAGGCCGCAGCATTCCAGCCCGTATACGCGAAGCTTACATAAATCATCGAAACGGCGAAGCCAGGCCGAATCATGTCGTGCGCCCAGCCTCCTGCAAAATCAAGCGCGTTATGATTTAGACCCGGAAGCACCAGTCCAATAACAATTAGGGTTACAATAAATAAAATTTTAACCAGCGTGCTGCTTTCCTGAAACCTGCTGCTGTGACGAATGGTAAAACTGTGCATTAAGCCAATGGCGATGATAATCAGGACCGCGAGCCATACATTATCCTGGAGACCAAATGGTGCGAGATACCTGGTAAATGCCATTGCTGCAAGTGCAACGGGCGCAGAAAAACCAACCGTCAGACCTGCCCATGCGGAGAGGTATCCCAGAACTGAATGGAAGACACGGGAAAGGTAAATGTAATCTCCGCCCGATTCTTTAAAATGTGTGCCAAGCTCAGCATAGGCAAATGCACCGAAAAGCGAAAGCAAGCCTCCAGCGATCCACAGCAGAAGTATGGTCCAGGTGCTACTGATCGAATCAAGCTGGAAGCCTACACTGGTGAAGACGCCTGTGCCAATCATGTTCGCGACAACAATGGAACAAGCGGTTACCAATCCAATTTTCTTTTTCAACGCAGGTAAATTTATGCCAGACCTTTTTCAAATTCTTCGTCGTGAAGCAGATTCTTGCCATCGGCGGCGGCGGTAGCGAGCTCGTCACAACGCACGTTATATGCATTGTCGGCGTGTCCCTTGACCCACTTGAAAATAATATGATTTCGCTGTTGAAGGTCGTAGAATCTCAGCCACAGGTCTCTGTTTTTTTTGCCGCCGCTAAAATTGGTTCGAACCCATTTTTTTAACCACCCTTCCTGCACAGCCTTTACCACATACTGGCTATCGGAATAGATGATGATTTGCAAGTCATCTTTTTTCAGCGCTTCGAGGCCGGCGATGACGGCCATCAGCTCCATCCGGTTATTGGTTGTCAACCTGTATCCCGCCGACAATTCTCTTTCATGGCCTTTCCAGATCAATATCGTCCCAAAGCCACCCGGCCCGGGATTGCCGCGAGATGCGCCATCGGTATAGATAATGAGTTTTTCGGAGGTCAAAGATTTTGGGATTATGTTTGCCTGTCAGGTGGCCAATCTTCAATTGTCAATTGATTCATGCAAATTTTATTCTGCGTCAACGTATCGATTCGGACTAAACCTGGATCACCCCGACTTTAAACCGGGGCAGATCGGGATTATTGGCGGCCGCCTGCAGTGCTTCGGCAATTACATACCGGGTCTGGGCAGGATCGATGATGTCGTCTACCCATAATCGTGAAGCAGCATAATACGGCGTGGTTTGCCTGTTGTAGCGCCCGCGAATCTCTTCCAAGAGTTTCCTTTCATCTTCTTCCCCGATTTTCTGATTTTTTGCTTTTAGCGCATTGACCTGAATTTGCAGCAGGGTCTTGGCAGCCTGGTCTCCCCCCATCACAGCAATCTTTGCCGACGGCCACGCAAAAATAAATCGTGGATCATAAGCCTTTCCACACATGGCGTAGTTTCCTGCGCCATATGAATTACCAACGATGATGGTGATTTTCGGGACGACAGAATTTGCGACAGCATTAACCATTTTTGCACCGTCTTTAATAATACCTGCTTGTTCGCTTCGACTTCCAACCATAAAACCGGTAACATCCTGCAAAAAAACCAGCGGAATTTTTTTTTGGTTGCAGTTCATGATGAAGCGCGCCGCCTTGTCGGCGGAGTCATTGTAAATCACGCCACCCATTTGCAATTCGCCTTTTTTGTTTTTAACGATCTTGCGCTGATTCGCTACGATTCCGATTGCCCATCCTTCAACACGGGCATACCCGCATAAAATTGTTTTCCCATAACCCTCCTTGAACTGGTCAAACTCGGATGCGTCGACGATTCGTTCGATGACTTCCACCATGTCGTACGATTTCGTCGGGTCGGCAGGCATGATGCCATAAAGCTCCGCCGGATCTTTGTTCGGCGCCCTGGCCTGTCCCCTGTCAAATACTGGAGTGGGGACCGGACCCAGCTTGCTCATGATTCTTTTAATCTGATCCAGGCAGTCTTGTTCGGTCTTAAACTTATAGTCTGCGATACCGGAAATTTCGGTATGCGTCGCAGCGCCGCCAAGTGTTTCAGTGTCTGTATCTTCTCCGATTGCTGCTTTGACGAGGTAGGGTCCTGCAAGAAAAACAGAACCATTCCCCTCAACCATCAGCGTTTCGTCGCTCATGATCGGCAGGTAAGCTCCGCCTGCTACGCAGGCCCCCATGACAGCAGCGATTTGTTAAATGCCCATGGCACTCATGTGGGCATTATTCCTGAATATTCTTCCAAAATGATCTTTATCGGGAAATATTTCATCCTGCATCGGAAGGAAGACTCCGGCACTGTCCACGAGGTAGATGATGGGAAGCCGGTTTTCCATCGCTATTTCCTGGAGACGCAAATTTTTCTTTCCTGTAATGGGGAACCACGCACCCGCCTTGACCGTTTGATCGTTTGCCAGGATGACGCATTGCCTGCCACTCACGTAACCCAGGCCGGCTACCGTGCCACCTGCAGGACAGCCACCCTGCTCTTCGTACATATCGTAGCCGGCGAATGCACCGATTTCCAGAAAATTGCTATGTTCGTCGATAAGATAGGCTATCCGTTCGCGCGCGGTCAGTTTGTTTCTTTCGTGCTGTTTGTCTATGGCCTTTTTTCCACCTCCGACTGCTATCTTGTCCAGTCTTGTCTTCAGCTGGCTCAAAGCCAATTTCATGGTGTCTTCATTCTTGTTAAAATCCAAATTCATAGCCAGCATTTAATTAACATGCAATTTATGACGATGAAAGAATATTGGCATATTTTTAATCCCATGAGCAGGCGACGAAAAATTACCTGGATTGTGCTGGTTGTCTTCGCTGGATTCATCAAGGTATTTTCATTTTTTCCGGTCGCTGTGGAGAAGTATTATTCTTTGGGAGTTTATCCATTCGTCTCGCGCGCCCAGCGAATTGCGCTCGGATGGATTCCATTCAGCGTCGGCGATATTTTCTATTTAACAGTACTGATTTGGGGCACTGTTAAACTATTTGGGTTTACAAAAAGATTATTTCTAGGTAGACTGACGGGCGCTTATCTTTTGTACATGGTTCAAAGAATTGTTTTTGGATGCCTTTGGATCTACATTGTCTTTAACCTGGCCTGGGGACTGAACTATAACCGCACCGGCATCGCAAACCAGTTACAATTACAAGTTAGAAACTATTCAACGACGGATCTGCAGGAAGTGCTTCAAGTTATTGTCAGCAGGCTAAATGATGCTGACTCGATGGCTCACGTAAAACGACCCTGGCTTGCACAACACGCATACCTTTTCATGGAGGCTGTTCGATCATACAAAGAACTTGCGATCAGGTACGATTTTGCCACGTACAAATCGCCATCCGTAAAACGGTCTTTGTTCAGCTACCTGGGTAACTATCTTGGCTTTACGGGCTACTACAACCCTTTTTCCGGCGAAGCGCAGGTAAATACAACGGTGCCGCTGTCCATTCAGCCGTTTACGACTTGCCACGAGATGGGACACCAACTCGGTTACGCCAAAGAAAACGAAGCTAATTTTTCCGGTTACCTGGCGGCGCACGCATCAAATAATGTAGCTTTTCGCTACTCCGTCTATTTCGAAATGTATATTTACGCGGCAAGGGGGCTTTATGTTCGTGACTCAAACCTTGTAAAACAATACACTCATCAGCTTGATTCATCGGTAAAAAGAGACTACCGCGACCTGAGTGCTTTTTTTCGCAGGTATAAAAATCCCCTGGATCCGATCATTTCGCGGCTTTATGGCAAATTCCTTAAGGTCAACCAACAACCGCAGGGATTAATGACTTATGATGAAGTGATCGCCTGGCTTATCGCTTATTACAAGAAATTTGGAAAGGATGCCTTGTGAGAACTTCGAGGCGGCGTTAGCGGATCATCAAAAACGGTTTTTCCACATCATGCTTTCCACCGGCTTGTCGAGCTGTCCACTGTACTTAGCGTCTTTTTTCTGATCATATCTTACTTCAACTTCTCCATCGACCGGGAAGTAAATCAGTTGACCGACCGGCATTCCGTGATAAACCTTGACAGGTTGCTTCACCGAAATTTCCAGCGTCCAGTTCCCGCAAAAACCGACATCGCCTTTACCGGCGGTAGCATGAATATCGATGCCAAGTCTGCCGGTGGAGGACTTCCCCTCCAGGAATGGCACGTGCGCATGAGTTTCCGTGTATTCTTGGGTGACGCCCAGGTAAAATATATGCGGATAGAGTACGAATCCTTCTTCCTGTATTTCAAAGTGATTAATCTGGTTATGTTTTTTGGCGTCCAGGATGTGTTCATTATAAGTTGCAAGCCATTTGCCCAGATGCACGTCGTAGGAATTACTTCCGAGACACTCTCTTGAATACGGTATAATTTTTATCGTTCTTTATTAATTTCCT
>JAJPJP010000159.1 GCA_021324175.1 Chitinophagia bacterium | reverse complement strand
TTTTTGGCATTTTTTTTCTATGTCCAAAAATGCATAATTGAAACCATTTCCTTGTGGAAGCGATCTTTTTTAATCACAAAATTGGCTTTTTAAGGGCCGACTAAATAGCACAAATTCAATTTTAGGAAGACAGAATACACTCCGAAAAAGATACGCTAATTAAAGCCCCAAAGCAATTGGCGAAAGTTGGTTTCCTCGTTGATTTGCAAATATGAATGTAAGGAGCTAAGTATTGTTATCGATTCCTTAGTCATTTTAAAGCATAATGCTGGTGCGACCCCGAGCATCATAAGGAAGAAAAACAAGAATTGAATGCCAATCAAGCAAAGATCGCTGCACATACTGCAACCAAAAACAGCGCCCCTAGATTCGATTTCATTTCAAAAGGTTATTATTTGCAAATTCCTGAATTTACGCGCCAAACTCCAACTAAAAAAAACCAACATTTTCTTTAGAAGATAAGACATTTCTAAATATCTTCCGCGATTTAACATTTTAAAAAATTAGCTAGTAACGTTACCTAATTAATATCACGGTTCCTTTTCTCTCGATCAGATCACCATTGTAGTTTGAAGCAGCTGCCGCCCATACATAAGTTCCCGCGGAAAGGCGGCTACCCGCGCTTGTGCCGTCCCAACCCTGACCCTCCTGGGTAGTGTAAAAAATGCGTTGACCCCAACGATTATATATTGAAAAATATTTCAACCCTTTCATGCCAAACAGGATTGGTTTGAGAATATCATTTATGCCATCGCCGTTGGGCGTAAAAGCATTGGGAACTAAGATATCAGAGATCGAATAAACCTTTATTGAAATGCTGTCGAAACCCTGGCACCCATCGGCGGTAGACGCTGCTACGAAAAAAGTGATATCGGAGGTTATTTGCGCAATCGGATCTTGAATATTCGGATTGTTGAGCCCTGTCGGCGGGCTCCATGAATAACTATTAAATCCGACATTGTTAACGTCAATTGCGATAAGTTGCAAAGCCTGATTTGCTAAAACAGATGTATCGTTGCCTGCAAAAACTTTGGCGGGCGGGTCCACTGTAATTGTTGTACTGGCCTGGTTAAGTGACGCGCATCCGTCTGCGTCTTTTACGGTAAGGTTGTATGTGGTTGTCTGGGTTGGGGTATTTACAATAGGGTTGGCTTCTTGTGAATTGCTCAGAAATAGATTAGGCGCCCAAGAAAAACTAACCCCGCCACCCCCAATTAGCTGCGCTGATTTTCCATAACAAATCGAGGTGTCGAAACCAACAATCGCAACGGGGGCGGGACTAACAACTATATTAACCGAATCAACTGTATTGCAAAGGCCCAAGGTAGCATTGATGTAGTATAACGTGCTTTGTTGCGGCGTGGTGATCGGATTTAAAGTCGCAGCATTGTTCAGCCCATTGTCTGGAGACCACGCAATCTGATTGGCATTCGATGAAGCGCTGATAGTGGCGCTTTGTCCCTGGCAGATAGGTGACGGCTGGGCAATAGAAAGTGTAAGGTTGTCGATCAGTAAAACAGTCGACTGGCTTGTCGCAATACACCCGTTGAAATCTTTCACTGAAACAGTTTTTATCCCAGTGTCAAGGTTAGCAAATGTATTAGTGGTTTGAAAAGAGGTTGATCCGATAGAGTATTCAAAAGGTGAAGTTCCGGTAGCAACGGAAACTGTAATTTTTCCATCGTCGTTTAAACATGAGGCAGCGGTGGCAACTGCTGAAAATTCTACAGCTGGAAAATTCTTAACAATCACCGTCGTAGAATTTGTCAAGCCGTAGGCGTCTTTCACGGTAATCGTGTAAGTTCCATCTGGGACATTAGCGAATGTCTGCGCAGTTTGGAAATTCGTCCCGTCAATCGAGTATTGATAAGGAGGCATTCCGTTCGCTCCTGTTACTGTGACACTAGCGGCCGCGGGACCGCAGGCGCCGATTGCAACCAATCCTGTTACACTCGGACAGACATTCAGGACGGTGTCGCTAATTTGATTTTCATATCCGTCAGCGTCTTCTACCGTCACTGTATAAATACCTGAATCAAGGCCTGAAAATGAATTGCCAGTCTGAAAATTTATTCCATAGATGGAATATTGATAGGGACCAACGCCGTTTGATCCGTTTAAAGTTAGGGAGCCGTTCTTTGAAGCGCAAGTTTCATTTTTTGATGTAACATTTAAGATCGGGCAATCCTGGGTCATCGTTGCGCCCTCTGTTGCGATGCATCCGTTCGAGTCTTTTATTTGAGTATTCAACGTCGCTCCCGCTGCTATACCTGAAAAAACATTTGATCCGAGGAAGTTGATTCCGTCGATGCTGTATAAGTATGGCGCGGTGCCGCCGGAGCCTGTTATTGTGACTGTCCCGTCATTACTCAAGCACGACGCTGCCTGGAGCGTAAGTGATATCAATGGTCCGATGCTGCCTGCCAATGCAATTGTTGTACTGCCGGTCGCTCCTGTCGCATCCATGACCGTTATAGTGTAATTGCCGGGCGCCAAGTTTTGAAATATATTGCTTGCCTGAAAATTCACACCGTCGATTGAATATTCATAGGGCGTGAGGCCGTTGGAGGCCGATGCCTGAATGGTGCCATTGGCGTTACCACAGGTAGAAGCAACGGTAGTCGCAGTAACTTGGAGGCAACTGTTTCCAACAGTGATGGATGTTTTGCTTGTATTTCCATCGGCATCTTTGATCGTTACCGTATATGTTCCTGACGCAAGACCTGAAAAAACATTGCTGGCAAAGAAATTTACTCCATCGATGGAGAATTGATAGGGCGTCGTTCCTTTGTTACCCATGGCCGAAATACTTCCATTCTTTTGCCCACAAGTTGCATTCGTTGCTATTGCTGTCACTGTGGGGCAACTGTCAGTAACCGTCGCAATCGCGGAAACAAGAATCCCATGCGCATCCCTCGCCGCAATTGCATATACTCCCGCTGACAAACCGGTAAACAGACTATCCGCCTGAAAATTAATCCCGTCCATAGTAAATGAGTAAGGGAGCGTTCCATTAGTCGCGTGAATCGTTAGTTGTCCATTGCTGCCCTTGCACGACGCGTCCACTTCGACCCAGGAAATTCCAAGCGAGCAGAACTCAATTAATGGATAGTCTGCCATCACTATGATGCCATTCGCGTCCTTCATGTACAGCGTATAATTTCTGGCAATAAGATTGCTGAATTGTTGTGAAACACCTGCATATGCCTGGAGAAAATAATTTATACCGTCGATCGAAAATGTATATGGTGGCGTTCCCCCATATCCTGTAATGTCCAGAAAGCCGTCATTTTTGCATGCGCTCAGTCCACCATAACCGTTAATATGCATATTGCAACAGCTGGTGCATTGGAATTCGTTGAGGAATCCAAAATATTTTTCCGCTACGCAGCCGTTGGCATCCCTGACAAAGAAAATATATTCGCCTTCAAGGAGATTTTTGAAGGTGTCATTCGAACTGAAGGCGAGATTGTTGTTACCATACTGGTAAGGTGGGACTCCCCCACTTGCGGATAAGACAACTTCCCCGTCAAAACTGGTACAGGTCGATGGCAGTTTTAAGACGTTTACACCAAGCGAAGGAGCAGGAAGGGTATTGGCGAGAGTTACTTGTTGACTCGTTGATTGACCGGCGGCGTCAGTGACTACTAACGTGTAGGTGTAGGCGGTCTGTTCAGGAAAAAAACCATTGTTTTGTGTAAATCCGTTCAACGTGTATTTGTACGGAAGTGTGCCGCCGGATGCGCTCACCATGATGATGCCGTTTGCGTAACCGCAGGAGGGTTGGGAGACTTGGACGTTGAGGGTGATGCTGCCAAGGGTTCTTTGATTGGTTTTTTTTTGCTGCGATCTTGATTCAATTGCAACTATCGAAAATAAGACGGCAATGAAAATCCATTTTGGCGTAAAAACGTGAGGGGATAAGGGTTTTCTACTAGTCATTTCGCCATATATTAGCTAGACCAAAAACTTACGAAAAATATACAACTTATTTATGATTAAGAAAAGCTGATTCTTTCAAAATGGACATTTTGGTCACGATATTTTCTGACCAAAAAGGCTCACTGGAGGAGGTGTTTTTCGAAGACCATAATATGAAAAACAAACCATGCATGTAGTTACAATACAAAAAGCAATGATCAATGATGAGAATGGATTTGCATTTGGAAAAAGAAAAAAATCTTCGTAGCCTTTTAGATATTTGAGAGTGATTGTATCGCCCAATTTCACTGTGGCATAGTTTATTTCACCGTCTGTCGACTTACTATAAACTTTACCATCAAAATTAAATTTAATATCATCAGATGATTTTCTTGGCAGCTCAGCAATAGTCACCTTGACAATGCTGCCAAATCGATAAACTTCATAATCGTTATAGGCGTCATACAGTATAGGTACTAGTAGTAACACTGCTAAAAATGCCGACGATAACCAGATCACTCTTCTCTTCATCACGTTGATTTATTGATCTTTGAATTTCGGCATGGTTAAATATTTCTTTTGATACGAAGCATCTTGCTGTTTCGCTGGATTAAGGTCTGAAAGACTCATGTTAAATTTGGCCGGAACCTTTTTTGATTTCAAATCAGATGCTAGGTCGACAGCTTCTGTAGAAACATCGCCCAACGCGCCTTTCACAGCATCAGTTAATCCCGCTGCAGGCTTGTGGTGAACCTTTAACATAGGGATTTTGTCAGATAATCCATCCGCCACACCGTCAGTGGCAATGTCCGTCACAAATTTTGTTGGCGAAAAATTTAGGATTGGTTTTTTTTCATCGATATTGTCCGCTATTTGACCTGTTGTTGCAATCGCGGTGCTGGCAGTTAGTGCTGCTGCCTCCCTTGAAAGCAAGAAAGTTGTTCCAGTCGCGGCACCGGCGGAATAAATCGTTGACAAACCTTGGGTTGCAAACCCGGCTGCAAATGCCACGGTGGCGCGTCCCCACTTGATCTCTGCTAATGATTGCTTAAAGGACTTACCTTCCATATGACTTTTGACCAGCTGGGCTCCTATATCTATTGCCATTCCAAGCAGGCCTCCAAGAAGACAAGTTGGACAATCCCCCTTCGGGTCGTTATACCTCGCTGGATCGTTATGCATCGAAGCATAAGGTGACAAATATTCCTGATTGGCCTCAATTTTCGGATCAACCTGCCACCACCGCCCTATCTGAGGGTCTAGGTCACGCAATTGGGTTTCATACATTTCAAGCCCCGAACCATCTCTAAATTCCTTGTTTTGTAATTCTGAGCCTTTATTGTAACGGTATTTATTTTCTACGTACCCGGAACCAAATGTTATATCGCTGAGCCCTGCCATTGTCAGACCAAACGGATAATAGCTTGATGCTTCCACCAATGGCCCATGATTCTGCACCACTTGCAGGTTATCAAAATATACATCCATACTACTCTCGTTACTGCAGTAGACATAAAGATAGCCACTCTTAGTAACATTTACGGCTGCAGAGTGATTAGTTACAGTACCGGCACTGCCAACCTGTTCAACATTTGAGCTTTGCGGATCTTGAACGGGCTGAAAATTGTCGTCAAAAAGAACCCAATTAAGATACGCTTTCGGGTTTGATGAATTGAAATTCCTATTATTCAGCCAATTTTCCACTCCGTTAAAAGTCACGGAAGAATTTGTGAGCGAAGTGGCCGTTGCGCCTTCCCCGGACGAAATAACAGGGCCCGTATTCGCGAATAAGCCGAGTAAGGAACTGGTGGCAATATCGAGAAGGCCACCGTTGTTATAACCTCCGGTATTTTGCCAAAAGCTTTTTGCATAAATAGCTACGTTGTCTCCGGCTATAACCCGCAATGTCACGCCAAGACCCATTTTATCTCCTGATTGTGCGTTGAGGCGGTACATTTGTTGACTCTTATCAGTGGCTATGACTCCAGGATCCGGGTTACTTATTCCATTATTGTTGTAATAGGTAAGATCAGTCGGGCTGGTGAGTCCCGCCGGGTTGGCAACAATATCCGCCGTATTAATATTGTAAATAGCACTCTCTGTTGAAATTCCACCGGATTCTAAAGTTGCTGCAGGGTATATATCCAGCTGTAATTCATCTGTTAACACGGCTCTGGTATTTCCCAAATGGTCTTTGAGAAAATAGTCATATGCAAAATTCTGCTGGTTGTTGCCTGAATTCGGCGTTATTGGCCTCACCCTGCCTTCCTCATCAATAAAGTATTGCAATAAATTGTTTTGGTAAACAAAACCGCCAATGTACGATGTAGTCGTGACTACATTCGGAGTCGTTGTTGTTTCAGTTGTTTTCTTTTGGAGCTTGGTCCCCAGCGCATCAAATATATATTGAATTGTACCCTTATTTTGAAAACTAACGAGAAAGGGCAGGTTAAGATGATTATAGGTTATTGCTCCTCCACTGCTCTGGTCAATCCCGGTCGATCCGGATATAAATCTATTCTTATCCGTAATCAAATTTCCATTAACATCATAACCATAGTCATCACCAGAAGTATTATTGTCAGTAAAATCGCCAAGGTTCACATGTTGGCTTGCAGCATCGGAGATATTGCTGAGTTTGTTTGAATTGTTATTATATGCGTAAGTCAAATTGTCGATCAGCTGACTTTGATTCAATACCAACCCATATTGCTGCATGGCCTGGATGTTCCCGTTTTCATCATAGGCAGTTTGTTGATTTACGCCATCACCCATTATGGTCGAGAAATTGATTGTGAAGCTGCTGTTGGAGGGGTCCGTTTTTGTCCAACTACCACCGAAATTTTGGTTGAAATCAGCATACAGGAGTCGATTTGAAAAATCATAGTCGTAACCATAAGATCGTTCCGCACCATCGTGAGCGCTCATCCAGCGTTCGCCGCTAAGGTTTCCATTAAATTGATTTGTTCCATAGCCCCAGTCATAGCTAATATCTAATCCAAAATACTTGCTTGATCCGATGTTAACTGAAGAAGATGTGCTGCCGCCAGAACCGTAACCCTGCCAGTTTATTCCCTTTAACCATCCCCTGATATTAAAGGCAATATTATCGTCTTCAAGGGGATTGGTTGAGAATCCAGCGTTTGCAACAGGCTGTTGTCCAATTTGCTTTTCCTTTAGTTGGCCAAGAGCATCATATATTGACGTGAAAAGGTTTCTTTGAGTAGTTTGAGGGGATGAAGGATTATTGTCGTCGTTGATGTTCATCACTTCATTTAAAACTCTCTCCTCTTGGTCATAATTGGTATTCGTCATAACTCGAAAGTTACCGATACCTGCCGCGCTATTATTGTGAACTTCATACGTACATACTGGCTTGCTGATAAAGTCAAACATTGTGGTCGTCATATCCAGACCGCCGCTGTAATTTGTATTTTGAGATTGTATAACCCTCGCCTTGTCATCGTAAAATGAAGCATTTTCAAGCCATGGACCCTGCGTTAAATCAGCAGGGTTTTGAAGAACGCGTACCAGTGCAGAAGTTAGGAGTCCCCTGGTTAACACACTGCTTGTCCCGGGCAAAGGGTCGGCATATATATTATTACCTTTATTCAGTTTTGAATTGTTGTCGGTATTGAAAATCTTTGCAGTGTTGCTATAGTTATCAAAATTCGTAATAGTAAGTGGAATAAAGTTTGTTCCCGAACCTGTTGGGAGCGGGTTGTTGTAAGTAACAACTGTGTTGGTAAATGTACCATTGACTCCAAGAATGATTTGCCCCACGAAATTGGCACCATCTTCGCTGACAAATCCAGGCTCGAAAGTTATCGTTTGTGTTGCCTGATAAAGTGTAACTCCAGGTTGCCTTTCGGGTAAATCGACGTTCGGGGGAATGGAGGATGGGGAGACACCTGAAATCGTTTGGCTGCTGGAAACGGGATTCGTTGTGCCTGTAGTCGTTGCACTTGTAACAAAAGCCTGCAAATCCGTAGGCAATCCGACATAGGTGAGCATCCCCGTTTCGACACCCCTATCTACGCCATCATACAAAGTTGCCAGCCACTGATTATTATTGCGCATATTTCCGTCTTGCCTGAAAACCTGCTTGTCCCCCATATCATATATAAAATATTCCCAAGCCGCGCCAGGCTTTTTGCTGGCGATCAAGCGTCTACGACCATCATATTCATATCGGAAACAAAGCTCATTAATAGACGTGGGATCAAATTGCCAGGTGTTCGCTTCATTCATCAAATAGGATGTGGTTTTGGGAGGTATTACAAATCGAAGTTGATTAATATCGTCATAAACATAATAGGTGCTTAGAAATCCACTAAATCCGCTGAAATCTGTCGCGATTGAATTGTCAACTTGCATTTTTCTTAATACAAGACGTCCTTCCATATCCTTGTATTCGACAACTGCATGTCCGTGTTCATCGATGGTCACGTTTTTATAAAGAGTGCCCGGCTGATATACGACGCCGGAACTAGTCGAAGGAATATTCACTCCGACGTCATTATTTGAATAGGCCAACGCGCTGAATGTGACAGTCCAAATCTGGACCTGATCGTTATTATTATTAACAAGGTATTGGGAAGTCACAGATTTCTCTGCGCTTCCTCCCTCGCTACCTGCCCAACTGTTTCCAGGCAGGAATGTTTTTGCCACCCTGTTTAAAGGTGTTGGTTCATAGATGATATGCGAATAATAAAATTGTTCACCGGTGAACGCAGGCTGTTCGTTTGGATAAATGTTCGAGTAGAAATTGTTTTGATCCCCGTAAGGATTCATTTGAAAAGAACCGTCATTTGTTGAACTGGCATAGGGAAGAAATTTGAATTGCTCCAACCCCAATCCGTCGTAATATATGGGCGCGACAACATCATTTTGCGTAGGTGATGCCTGCCAGTTTACTGATTGGACTAATCTTCCCAAGCCATCATAATATTTGGTCTGCATATTAACCTGGCTTACAGTATTTCCGGTTTCAACAGCTGCCTCTAAGGAAAGCGGGATCTTAGGCGTCCAGGTTCGAACGTAATTTTTTAATAAGCCGGTAGAAAAGCCTGCAGGTGAGAAAGGTGTTACGCTTCCCGATGGCGCGGGAACCGTTCCTGTTCCGGATGGAATGTTTGTTTGCCCGACAACACAATAGCAAGGAAGAAAGATCGTGAAGAAAATAAATGTCCTCAAAGAAAATTTACGGTATGGTGCGACTTTTAGCCTCATAAATTTCCCCGCGTTTGTCAAGGTTGCTGGTATTGGTATTGATAATGCTTGGTGACGTTTCCAAATTGATCGATGGTCGATTTCAACCTTCCAAGCCAGTCGTAAGTATAATAGGTGACATGCCCCGCCGGGTCAATCATGCTTGTCATCCCAATCAAGGGTAGGTACGTATAGCTCGTCATTTGTGCATCTGTCGGAAATATTCGAACATCATCGACGGGGCCTGCAAGCGTTGTAATACCCGAATACGGTGCTTCGTGGAAAATCCATTTAGTGCCTGACATACTCCACCACTGAATCACGAATTGCCTAGTCGTGTTCGCAGGCAACGCAAATGTGGTCGTGTACATAGCATTCCAATAGTTGGTTCCCGTGTGAGCATGGCCTGCGATTACATTTGGTGAAGAATTCTCTTCGAACCCATCGTAGAAAAATTCTGTAGCTCCGCTGGTGGAAGTAACGCGCTGAGTTACTATCG
The DNA here is from genome assembly GCA_021324175.1 of Chitinophagia bacterium. Taxonomy (GTDB): domain Bacteria; phylum Bacteroidota; class Bacteroidia; order Chitinophagales; family Chitinophagaceae; genus Puia. The sequence continues at coordinate 9,043 of JAJPJP010000159.1, read as the reverse complement.
GGTAGGTATAGGTAACTATCAAGTTGACGCCGCTCGAGTTTATATTAGGGGTAATGTAAAGTGTATAATTGCCCGATGGCATACCCGTGAAGCTAAATGGACTTGGCGCATTGCTTGTTCCAATTGCACCTGTTCTGCTCACGCCTGGACCGCTTAACAAATAGGAAACGTTAGATGATGAATTTGTACCCGGGTTTGTAGACCAGCTCAAGCTGACAGTAATTGTTCCGGATGTACCGACGCTGAATCTTTGCGCTTGCTGAGTAAAATCGTTCGGTGCAAAGGTGAATGAACCTCCTGAAATCGAATAAAACGATGTCTTATATTCTTTATAATTGTTGGCCGCATTTAGAATCTTGACAACTGGTTTATCCTGTTGGTAACCCCATTGATAAGATATGTTCATGTCCTCCAATTTATGCTGTTGAAGTATGTTTCCTACCTGATCAAAATTGTCCACGAAGGCGCGCTGCTCGTAGCTTGGATCCGCCAAAAGGCCCAGGTCACTCGACGATGCCGGAGTAAATGTTGTCGATGGTGATGCCATGTTGGCTTTATATTGAATATCCGCTTCAGGAAGAATAGGGTTATATGAATTTAGGGTTCCACCAATCGTCCGGAGATTTGTTCCGTCAAAATTGGAACGTTGAACATATTGTTCTACTGCCTTGCCGACGGCGTTCTGACTGAGGAGATTTATTATGCCGAGCGTAAATACATCCGTGCCCCTAAGGTTTGTAAAGTCCAGAGGATATCGTGTATTCGTAATCAGTACCTGTCCATCGCTGGTAGTCATCACTTTCTGGATCATATTCCGGGTTCCATGAACATTATCGTATGCATAAGTAGTTTTTGTCACAAGTGGGCCTGAACTGTGATCCGAAGGATAGTCTTTCTCAAGCGTTTGCTGAAGGAAGGGATAGTAAGTATAATTACGTACGGCTGTTAATCTTGGCAATGCGTAGTTGACAAACCTGGTGCCCACCGTCGTTTGAGCAGTCAAGATGGATTTAGTATACGAATTAAACCGGTTCGGATCCGAATTATAAAAGTTGATAGTCTGCTTGATCAAGTTTGGGGGATTGGCATTGTCATAATAACTTTCAGATAACAGGAGTCCCCGTTCAAAACTCCTGTCATCATATTCTGCAAGCTGCACCTGGTTTCCGGCGGTGACCCAATAAAAAGCGTCCGGGGGATTATTCATGTAACCATTTGGATCGCCATTACCATTATCATGGTTGGTGAACGTGCTTATTTTCTGACCGTTGTTGATTGTATTGCCTGTCTGCGGATCGGTGGCAGTCTGTGTTTCGATAACCTCAGAATATGTCACGATATTGCCGTCATCATTTTGCGAAAGAAACGCCATATTGCTCGAAAAGGTGTACGACGAAAAGTCGACATAGTCAACGCCACTGAATTGCGGCGCCGAATAAAGGTTGAGCTGGCTAATGGTGTTGTAATAAGTCGCCAGGTTGGGTTGAGGCATTCCCAGTACACCTGTGCATACCATGTCGTTAAGATTATTGACATAGTAATAGTTGGTAGTCAAAATCGGAGAAGCCGGGTCCAAATCGGGACGCGAAACAATCTGTTGAATCCTTACCCCACCTCCATCCACTTCATTATCCAAATCCGTGAATGCGGGTACTATCGCCACGCTGCTCACGTATTTCCGATAGGAATTGGACTGGTAGGTGAATTGACTAAAACCGCCGGTAGGGTAATTTATTTGCGTCAAAATCCCTGCCTCTATATAATCCAGATTGGGCGCCCTAAAAAGCAAATACGCATTTGGATCTTCCATATTTAAATTGGGGAAGCCTCCGTTATTATTAAAGTAGCCCCAGTGATCAATTTGTAACGTGCAGTAAGCTGGTAGGGGTGTTTCATTGTATGAAAAGGTATAAGGCGGTAGCTGCGTAGGTTGTCCAGTATTTCCTTGTGCATTATATCCTGTTGTTGTAGCACTGTTTAAGAATTGCCTTGTGCTGGGATCTCCGAAGTAGCCAAACGTAAAAACTTTAATCTTGTTTTTTTGATAGTCGTCCAGTTCGATATTGTTTAGTTGTCGCCAGTGCGGTTTAAAGCGATTCTGACTTGGCTGTTCATTATGCGAAATAATTTGGAAAGCATAACTATTAATAATGTTATATGCGGACACGCCGCCAGGATTGGGATAATCATTTCCAGGCGAATTGAGAGGCTGAACCAGGTCGACCACGTACTGATACCATCCCTCAAGCACATCGGATTCAGGTGAAAGAGATGAATTGAATGTGAGTGTTCCTTCCGGAAATGTGATCGATTGAAGATACACAGCATCGACAAAATTAACATTGTAGTCGAGAGGGTGGAATATATCCTGCTTTCCGGAATACGGGTTTGGAGCCACAATTGATAAAAAACCCGACGGATTAAACCCAACTGCATTTGCGGTATTAGATTCGTAATGCGAACTTGGATTATAAGTCATTTGAATGCCGTCTGCCCTTTGATAAGTAAGATTGATAATTTTCCCTGATGGCAATTTCACCTGCGTTAAATGCCAAGACATCGCAACCGTATTCACATCAGGCGTAAAAAGTGGACCAACACGATTAAATTCGATAGCTGAAATGTCGTTTCCGAAGGTGTACTGCGTTCCGTCACCCGTCGTAAGGACGAAAGAGTAAAACGCAGAGGCAGGCACGGTTAAGTCAAACGAATTGTCGTATTTAAACTGCAAGTCATATCCATATTTTATCTGGGCAGTTATGTGTATATTCTCGCCGTTGCCAGACCTTACGTGCCAGGCGCTGTCTTCGCCCAGGAAAAATGCACCGGATATTCCATTTACGTTGAAATCAAATTCATCGGCGCCCGCATCTATTTGAACTGTAGCACCCTTATTGCCTTCAGGTGTCGGAAAGATCGGTGCATCAGCACCCAAGTCATTAGGTAAAGTCCAATCGGTATTGGCCAATTCGCGACAATGCCAAACCCAACCCAATTTATCACCTGGACTAATATTAAGAGCATTGAGCGGGGCAGTTCTGTTTATATACGCAAAAGCAGGCGAAAGCGCCTCATCAGGCAATCCGTTAATCTTGCGCGTTATCGCGGAACCGGCAAAAAGACTCCATCCCGTGCCAACCCAGCTTGAATGAGTATTTGGCTGCACTCCTCTCGCATAATAAGAAAGATAAATTGGCATAACATAATTGTCAACCTTAATATCGTAAATAGGGACTTTGATGTCGGGAATTCCGGTAAAAAGACCCACTGGCACTTTCCCGTATTGGGTGAACTGCGCTGACTCAGGCGCTGTGATTAGAACCTTATTTGTCAGATCCGGAATAGTAGATTGTCCGAAAACACTACTTATAGTAGAAAACCAGAATCCCATCAAGATAATCGAGTTCCTCATTGCATAATTTTAAAAACTATAACCAACCCTGAATTTCAAAGCAGGCCAATTGGGAAATCCAGGGCCTTCAAGAAAATCATACAGCAACTGCAAATTGCAGTTCTTGTTCCCCATTTTTATTTTTTTTGTAATCCCCGCAAGTAAGCTTGATTGCCATTTGTCACTAAGTGCACTTGCGCCGGTTGATGTAATTGCATTGCTGCGAACGAGATTATCTTCGTATCCCGCTGTCAACCAAAAGGATCCTTTGGCTCTTATGTCGATAAAGCTGCGAAGCCCGATCCCTTGACTGCTAAGATGTATATTTTTTATTGGCGCGCCCCATCCTACCAGGTACGAGACCCCTACACCTGAAGTCATGTTGTCGTTAATCTTGTATCCTAAAATTGCTCCAATATTGCTGGTAGCAGGTAATAGCGAGTTGCCAGGCGTATTCTGCATGCTTAAGCCATATTCTATCCTTTGCAAGAAAGTCTTCGTCTTTTGATTATTTGGCTTAAAATCGGGCATTACAATATCGCCGCCGCTGCTACCCAATTTTGAAAACTTGCTTTTCAGCTGGTCAAGCTGCGACTTTGCTTGCTGGACCTGCTGCTCGAGATAATTTGTAGAATTATTCGCTGCTGGATTTTGCCCAGGGATCCCGGGCAATGATTTTCCTAGCTTTTGCTGAATCAGGTTATTAATCTGCGCTCTTGTTTGGAGATTAGATGGCAGACTGACACTAACAGCGCCATCCTGCTGAGGCATTGGGAAGATGCTTGCGAGGTAACTATGCTTCTGCCAGAAATTTTGGAAAGGTTTCTGCGTAGTGACTTCAGTGAGGATAAATGATTTCAGTTTGTCCTTATCATTAACCAGCCCCTTGTACTGGTTCATTCGCTGCTGATAATAGTAAGCCTCTTTATTAATTCCCAAAAGCTCCTTATTCATGCCCAGGTTTGATAACTGATTCTTCAGCTGTTGTTCATGTAGCTGAAAATATTGCTGAATCGCTCCGGCGACTTGGAACTTGGCTTGCAAAAGTTTCATTTTTGTACTTAGCGCCTGGAGTTGATCCAGTTTCGCTACTGGAATATTCAGCCCCTTCTGCTCGTAAAAATTCAGAACCGTTTGGAAGCTGTCAAGTTTCGGGATATACATTCTTACCTTTTGAGCGAAACCAGGGCTGAATGATGCTGGTGACGCAAGCTGCCGGGCCAGCCGCTGATATTCCGACTTCGTTTGGGCAAATAACTGCTTGGATTTTACACTGTCAATCCCGTTTAGTTTCTTTTGCAGTTCCTCTTCCCTTTTTTGCATTCGCTTCAGCATTTTTTCGGTTTGCTTTTCAATCATTCGCTGCAAAAGATCATATCGCTTGTTCATTACTTGCAGCGCTTTTTCGCTAATCCCATTGATCTGCTGAATCGTTTTTTCCTGAACCGAATCTTTGGTTTGGCAGAGCGAGAGCGACGAACAACCGAAGCACAGCCCTGAGATTGCGAGGATTAGAAAAAATGGATATGTTCGCTTTGCCGACATGAGAATAGTTTTATAGGTATTAAATAGGGGATTCTTACTTTTTGCTTTCGATTACTTTCTTCAACTCCGCCAGTTGGTCCTGAAGGCTGTCTATTCTTGCCTTTTCGTCGCTGAGTTCTTTAGTTCTTTGCGATAACTCCTGGATCCGTTTATCCTGTTCTATTATGTAAAGCGTTAGTTCTTCGATTTTCTTAAGCAAAAGAGTTTGGTTACCGCCAACATCAAGACCGCTTTTCTCGATTTCAGTTGCGGGCGCGATTCCGGGGAGGTGCCTGTGTTCCCTAATATAATTTTCCAGCTCCGGAACTTTCATAAGCGAATAGGACGAATCGAATACATAGTCTGGCCACCCGCTTTGCGTCACCACCAGTTTTTGAGCCGTGATTGTTCCATTTACCGCCAATTGCGATTGCGGGTTATTGGTTCCAATCCCGATATAGTCTAATGTATCATAAAGGAAGGTGCCGTTAAAAGTCCAGCGGCTGTTGCCCAAGAAAGATGAAACTGCTTTTTGATGAAGGTACCCGCTCTGATCGGTTACTAATACAGAATCCTGGTTTGCGTCGTTTGGGAAGTAGGCCAACTGAATAGATGGCTCGAATATCTGCATCCAATTAGAATACATAACGAGTCCATTATCAGAATTGGAGATAGAGTCATCCAGATAAATCCCAAAGTTCACCGGTCCGCCGTTATTGTTTGCGAATCCTTGGACGCCGACAATCCCAGGAAGACCAACAGCAGGATAATCAGTCGCCTCTAAACTAAATTGGCTTTCACCATCATTGGTCAAATAGAGTCCCGCATCATATTCCGTCCCACCATCGAGCCCTCCCTGCGTAGCCAGATTGATGTAACTATAACCGTCATTTCCGTAGTATTCGAAATTGCCGGACTCATATGTGCCATCTGGGTTGGTACCTCCGCCATTTGGCATAAACGCAAAATCAAATTCATTGTTAATGATCTGACCTCCGGCATAAACTTCAGTCCCATTCTGAATTAGGCCATTGTCAAAAACGTAGCCGTTGTCGCCTGAAAAATTTAGGAACGACGAAATCGCCTTTTGATGAAGGTAGCCTTGAGAGTCGGTCACCAGGACCGAATCTTCGCCCGTATCGTTAAGATAGTATGGCAACTGAAGAGATGGTTCATCGAGTTGCATCCACGATGAGTATAGACTTAGCCCATTGTAACTATCATTACTTGAATCTACCACCGTTACTGAGTAAAACGCACCTAAATTGCCTTCGCCCTGAGTTGACATGTTTAAGGCTACATCGCCCCACAGTCCATTGGTATATTGGGTGTATACTTCTGTGCCAAAGTAGCCAGTACTCATGCCTAAACTTGAAGAATTTTCAACAGTGTCAAATCCCGATTCGGTATTTAAGTACCACTCAGTAACTCCATTTTCCCCTTCAAAACCAAAATTTCCCGATTCATAATTCCCGTTGTTCGTATTTTGATCCGGTGGCTGAATAGAAAATGAATAATCGTAATTCGTACTCGTGCCACCGGCGTACACCTCGCTACCATTTTGGGTCAAGCCGTTGTCAAAAACATAGCCGTTGTCGCCCGCAAAATTCAGGAACGACGAAATAGCTTTCTGATGCAGGTAGCCCTGCGAATCCGTCACCAATACCGAATCTCCTCCCGAATCATTAAGAAAATAAGGCAACTGGATAGATGGCTCATTTAGTTCCATCCAGGTGGAGTAAATGTCGATACCTTGGTAATTTTCATTCACAGTATCTGCTACTCCTAATTCAGCAACTGTGTTTCCCTGCGTGCTGATATATATCCCGGCATCATTGTATTTGCCGTTGCCAAATCCTGTGTAAACCTCCGTGCCAAAATATCCTATCCCGATATCCATTTCGGTTCCATTGCCTATGTTCAAGCTGTCAAAGCCTCCACCGACAGCCAAAGACCAGGTGCTATATCCATTTGAGCCTCTATAAGCTAATTCACCTGACTCATAGTTTCCGTTGCTTGTACCCTGATCGGGCGGCTGTATTGCAAAATCGTACCCATAGTTTGTGCTTGTGCCACCAGCATAGACTTCATTGCCATTTTCGGTGAGTCCGTTATCAAATACATAACCGTTGTCACCTGCAAAATTGATGAAGGACGATATAGCCTTTTGGTGAATATATCCCAGCGAGTCTGTAACAAGCACCGAATCCTGTGCCCCATCGTTCGGGTAATATGGCATCTGGATGAGGGGTTCATTGAGCTGCATCCAGGAGGAGAATAAGTTGATGCCATTATAGCTTTCGTTGGTGGAATCTGCAACCGTCATGGAGTATACTGCACTCTCGTTCCCTTCACCCTGCGTGCTCAAGTATGCCGCAACATCATTCCATTTTCCATTCTCAAAACTCGTGTAAACTTCAGCACCAAAATATCCGGTTGCGACATTTACTCCGGTGCTGTTGTAAATAGTATCAAACCCGGATTCTAGATTCAGATACCAATCACTATTTCCATTTGATCCCTCGTATCCAAACCCACCTGTTTCATAATTGCTGTTATTTGTATTTTGATCCGGGGGTGATATTACAAATGAATACGAGTAATTGGTGCTTAGACCGCCGGCGTAGACCTCGTCGCCGTTTTGCGTCAGCCCGTTATCAAATACATAGCCTAAATTTCCTCCAAAATCAGAGATGGCCTTTTGATGAAGATAGCCAAGGCTGTCAGTCACGAGTACCGAATCCCTCGAATTATCATTTAAATAAAATGGAAGTTGAATAGATGGTTCGCTCAAAGCCATCCAATTCGAAAAGAGACTTATGCCGTTATCATTTTGCCCATTGGGGTCATCCACCCAGATTTCAAAGACCGATGTTCCTTCGTTTCCCACCGAGAATCCAGTACTTGAGTTATTTCCTGACGTGGAATAGTTGGTACCATATAGTTCAAAACCACTAGCATTGTCAGTATACATGTTAAGGGAAACATCATATTCCGTGGTATCTGTTCCTGACTGTATGGCCAGGTCCATATCACTATATCCGTCGTTCCCATAGTAATAAATCTGTCCATTTTCATAGGTGCCATCGGGATTGCTACCACCATCAGGAAAGAATGCCAGCTCAAATGGCGAATTGTACACATCCCCGCCAACAGTTATCTCATTACCGGATTGAATCAGCCCGTTGTCATATGTCAGCTGCGGTCGGTTAAGGAGGTGCAAATTGCCACTCACATCAGTCGACAACACCGAATCTGAATTAGAATTATTCAAGAAATTTCCAAACAACATGCTGCCCGTTGTATGAAATTGGGCTTGGGGATTAGAGGTACCGATCCCCACATTGCCATTTGGTAAAATCGTAGCCTTCTCCAGGCCATTCGTTTTGAAGACTAGTCGATTGTTGTCGTTGGTTCCGAGTTGTCCTTGAGCTCCGAAAGCGTTCCCACCCTGAGCCCAGGTATTCAAAATAGAAAGCCCCGAAACAGTAATACTTACTGACGAAGACGTTTGGGTGCTGCCGTGGATGTCGGTTGCTTTTGCCGTTAGCGAATATGTACCAGCCGCAACACTTGCCCATGAATAGATGTAGGTTGACCCAACCAATGTGCCGTTGCCCAATAGCGTCGCTCCTTGGTAGAAGGCAACCGAAGAAATTGCTGTGTTCCCCTCGCTTGCCGTTGCATTAAGGCTAATGGTGCTTCCTGTGGCAAAATTCATTCCACCGACCGGGCTGGTGATGCTCACCGTGATTTGACTTAAGGCTCTATTACTGGCCAACGTAACCAGCAACAATAGCGCTGCTTTAAAAAAACGCATAAACCAATTTTTTTTGTGAAAGGATATAGGAATCGATCACTTTTTGCCTGGGGCGGCCTTGGTTTGTTGTGTCTTGTTTAAGGACTCAGCGTGTTGCGCATTTTTTAAAGAATCGAGATGCTGAATATTTCTGAGGTAGGCGTTATGAGCCAGTATCATCGAATCGATATGTTCCCTGCGTTTAAGCGACTCAAGTTCCTGCCGGATCTTGACCGAATCCATTGACTTGTTTCTTCTTTCGGCTACTATTTTACGTTGCTCGATCAACTGTTCATACTGAGTCGCGGTTAATACATTCTTCATCCGTC
>JAJPJP010000394.1 GCA_021324175.1 Chitinophagia bacterium | reverse complement strand
TGCCAACAGGCGGAATCATTGAGTAAGTTAAGTGCAGAATTCAAAGCTGTTCCAATCGCGAGCTTGCAAGCGTGGAATAATTTGCGTCAGGGAACCGGCGCCAAAGCAGGTTCCAGGCTGATCGTCGGTTATTTAAAAGTTAAAACCTCGTTGTCTCAATTAGCAACCAGCGCCAGGAATGTAATGCCTGTGGCTGAAGCCAAAGAACCGGGAGCGGCAGATGAAACGGCACAGCAAACCGACAATGTTCTGAGTTCCCCCAAGACAGACAAAAAGCAAGTCCAGTCAACGTCCGACAACAGTGTTTCAACCGTCACTGAGAGTAAAACCGCTGATCGACGCATCACAACCACGTCTCATGGAAGTGGTGGATTTTTTATTGCTGATTACACTGAGAGCAGAAAAACAGCAAACGGAACGGCAGGTACATTTAAGAGTACCAGCGGCTGGAGCGACGGGAAATATTACGCTTTGATGAATAATGTCCAGGTAGGCACTATCGTGAAAGTCATCGCACCCGCTACGCAAAAAAGCATCTACGCAAAGGTTCTTGGACAACTTCCTGATATGAAAGAGAGCGAAGGACTCACTATCCGAATCAGCAACGCTGCCGCAAACGAATTGGGTGAACCGGAAGGAAAGTTTAGCGTTCAGGTCAGGTATTGAGAATATTATGAGCGCATTCGGGCGAATTTCGTCAGGTAAAATCATCACTGTCCAAATCCGTTTCTGTACTATAGCTTCCTGAGCCCAGGTTGACCATTGAGCCAATCAAATCCTTAAATTCAATTTTGCCCTCGACAATTTTCTTACTGATTAAAGAATAGGCCGCCAGTCCGTGTAATACAAATTCCATCAGAAGGCCAGTTTCCTTTTCATTGGCATGTTTAAAATATTTTTTGATCAGCGCGTGCAGGCCGTCAACCTTATACAGGTGTTGAATTTTGTCGTCGTCTCTGGTGTTAAAAAAAAGATTAAGCTGATTTCCCTTGTCAAACCAATTGGTAATTGGCTTAAAGGGGTTCTCTTCTTTGACCTCTCCAGTTTTGCGCTTTTTTAACTGCTCAGGATTCGGGAAATAATTAATGAATTGTGCACGGATTGCCTTTTCAAGCAGATTGAACGCGACCTGGTACGGACCTTCCTGCTCGCCCTCGTAGACTAGTTCAATTTTGCCTGTAATAGATGGAATGATGCCGATTAGGTCACTCATCCAGACCTGAGTATCTTTTTCCTTATTGAGAATGGCCCGTCTTTCAGCTGCACTGATGGCATTTTCGAATGCCGCGATGGTTAACCTCGCTGACACCCCACTCTTTTTATCAACAAATTCACTGCTCCTGGCTTCAAAGGCGACTTGTTCGATTAATCGCTTCACGAGGTCACTGACCTTTACCTTGGCTTTCTGCTCACTCAACACATCAGCCTCCTGTTCGGTAATCGCTAAAGCCATTTCGATACTTTTTGGATAATGGGTCAGTATCTGGCTTTCGATACGGTCCTTAAGTGGGGTGACAATGGCACCGCGATTAGTGTAGTCTTCAGGATTTGCAGTGAAAACAAATAGGATGTCCAACGGCATTCTCAATTTGAAACCGCGGATCTGAATATCTCCTTCCTCCAGAATGTTGAAAAGTGACACTTGTATTCTTGCCTGTAGGTCAGGAATTTCATTGATCACAAAAATTCCTCTGTTACTTTTGGGAATAATGCCAAAATGGATGACTCGTTCATCGGCAAAATTCAGGCGCAGGTTAGCTGCCTTAATCGGATCTATATCACCGATCAGGTCGGCGACGCTGACATCGGGCGTCGCTAACTTTTCGCCGTATCGTTCATCGCGGTGAAGCCAGTCAATGGGAGTAGCATCGCCCTGCTCCTTAATCAATTCCCGGGCGTATTTAGAAATTGGATGTAAAGGGTCATCATTCACTTCACTGCCCTCGACCACTGGCACATACTCATCGAGAAGGGCTATCATTTGCCGGGCCATCCTGGTCTTCGCCTGGCCTCGCAAGCCAAGGAAAAGAATATTGTGGCGGGATAAAAGCGCCCGTTCAGTGTCAGGAATTACCGAGTCTTCGTATCCGACAATTCCGGGAAAAGTCACTTCTTTGTTTTGGAGCTTTTTGATGAGATTCTCGCGAATCTCCTGCTTGACCGTTTTGCGAACATATCCGTTCTTTCTTAGCTCGCCCAAAGTCTTGATCGTTCCTATATTCATCGTCAAATTATATTTTATCCAGGCTGCCTGGGTTTAACGTCACGACTTTCTGCGCATTGCAGAAATTCGTGCTTATGAAAATAAACCGTTCTTTTAAATGATGAGCAATCGTCTACTTTTTCGGATCAATATCCCGGGGTACCTAAGATTTCCCCCAACGCGAAGGTCATCAGGCTCAATTAATAAACCGTTTTTCTTTTCCCGCTTTCAAAATCACGGAAAATAAAAGCACCCAGCCTGTCGAGCGAGGCAAAAAATGCCTTTCCATTGTTAGTCTCAGTAAATTCTGTGACAAACCGTTGAAGGTAAGGGTCGCTGGCGATCATGAACGTGGTGATAGGAATTTTAAGCTTCTTGCATTGAGCGGCCAGGTTTAAGCAGCGATTGGTTATTTTCCGGTCAAGGCCAAAGCTGTTTTTGTAATATTTTTTGCCAAACTTCAGACAGGTGGGTTTCCCATCCGTAACCATAAATATCTGTTTATTGGGATTCCTCCGCCTCCGCAAAATGTCCATCGCCATTTCAAGGCCTGCAACCGTGTTGGTATGGTATGGCCCTACCTGCAGATAGGGAAGATCTTTGATTTCGACAGGCCATGCATCGTTGCCGAAAACGACAATGTCGAGCGTATCCTTTGGATACTTCGTCGTAATAAGTTCGCTTAGGGCCATAGCCACTTTTTTTGCCGGCGTTATGCGGTCCTCGCCATACAGGATCATGGAATGCGAAATGTCAATCATCAAAACCGTGGATGTCTGTGATTTAAAGTCTGTTTCCCGGATTTGAAGGTCATCCTCCTGCATTGAAAATCCTTCGATGCCATGGTTGATTTGAGCATTGCGAATGGATTCGGTAAAGTCTATTTGTTCAAGTAGGTCACCAAATTGAAATGGCCGTGTTTCCGGATTGATCTCATCCCCCAGTCCGGGCTTGAATGTGTTGTGATTGCCTTGCTTTGTCTTTTTAAGTTTGCCAAAGATTTCTTCCAGCGATCGCTTTCTGATACCCTGTTCGGTTTTGGGCGTTATCGTTATGGAGCCGTTTTGCTTGTTTTCATCAATATAACCCTTATCCTTCAAAT
>JAJPJP010000108.1 GCA_021324175.1 Chitinophagia bacterium | reverse complement strand
CGTTCAGAAAGATATTTTGTCTGCCCGTCAATTCAGGATGAAATCCGGTACCCACTTCAAGCAGGCTGGCAACCCTTCCTTTTATCTTTACCTGTCCGGTTGTAGGGGCTGTGGTTTTTGACAAGATCTTGAGTAGGGTGGATTTTCCCGCTCCGTTTCTTCCGACAATTCCCAATAACGAACCCTGTTGTACCTCAAAATTAATGTCCCTCAGAGCCCAGACGTAATCACTATTGCCTTTTTGCGACCGGATATTTTCTTCGCCTATTTTGAGGTAGGGATCCTCCTTGCCCCTCACCCGGTGCCACCACCGGTTAATATCGTGTGAAAACGTACCTGTCCCCACATCCCCCAAACGATATTGTTTTGACAGGTTTTCAACTTTTATCACATGATTAGACATCGTACGAATTAATATTTTGTAGCCTGTTCATGGAACGGATAATCATGATTCCAACAAAATCATACCGTATCCATAAATGTTTTTTCCACCTTGTTAAAAATCAGGAGCCCCAAAAATAGTGCTACGACCATAAACCCGGCGCTGTAAAGCAGATTGCCGAAGGTAAAGGTCCCCGCACCAAAAAATATATACCGGAAAACTTCGACAATGGGCGTGATGGGATTGAGATTAATCAATGCTTGGTATTTACTATGGTTCAAAAAGGAAAGGGGATAGGCGACGGGCGTCATGTACATCAGCAACTGAATAGCAAATGTGATCAGGATAGTCAGATCGCGATATTTGGTGGTTAGTGATGAAATAATGATACCACAACCCAGGCCTATTCCTGCCATAAGCAATAAGAGCACCGGTATATATAGCCAGGAAAAGCTGAAATGAATGGGGTAGCCCTTGAATTGGTAATAAACCATCGTGCAAAGGAGCAAACCGAACTGGATTCCAAATCGAATGATATTGGAGAGTACGATGGACAGCGGTATAACAAGCCGCGGGAAATAGACCTTGCCGAAAATGGCGGCGTTAGTGACGAAGGTATTGGAGGTGCTTAACACGCAGGCGGAAAAATAATTCCAGACCGTGATGCCGCTCATATAAAATAAAACAGGCTGAATTCCATCTGTAGGAATTCTGGCAATTTTGCTAAAAAGCAACAAAAACATCGCGGTAGTAAGGGCAGGCTGCACCAGATGCCAAATTGGACCGAGGATGGTTTGTTTGTACTGGGCTGTGAAGTCGCGTTTTACAAAGAGAATCAATAGATCCCTGTACCGCCAAAGGTCCTTCAGGTTAAGATTGAAAAGAGAAGGTTCAGGAGTAATGACCAAATCCCATTCGCCTACGTCATTATCTTTATTCATCGAATTTTCGACGACTTTTGACAGCTGCACAGTCCCCGTCCTCACATGTTCTTGAGCCATCTTCTCGCTTTTCTAAATATCAGGAAGCCCTTTTTCCTTTTTGCATCATCTTCGAAGTATCCCGCGCCATAGCCGTATCCATATCCATAGCCGTACCCATTTCCATATCCGCCATAATAGCCGCCATAGTATCCACCTGAAGCGCCAACATCGTTAACGATAATGGATATTCCAGGAAGTTTATGTTCAGTATAAAGCTCTTCAATTAGACGTAAGTGCTTTCTAAAAGTATGATCCTGGCGAACAATGTACAAAGTGCAGTCGGCAAAATGACTCAAATTAATCGCATCGCTTACCAGGCCGACAGGAGCGGTATCCATGATGACAACGTCGAAATCCTTTTTGACTTCGTCGACCAAATCCTGCAATTTTTTATCGAGCAACAGTTCTGCGGGGTTAGGGGGAATTGGGCCGCAGGGAATGACAAACAAATTGTCAAATCCCTCCACCTGCAATAAGAGGTCTTCAAACTTAACATTACCAATTATATAGTTGGTAATCCCCATTTTTCTTTTAAGATCCAGGCCGGTTGCGATCTTAGGTTTGCGAATATCAAATTCCATGATCACCGTCTTTTTGCCCGCGAGCGCCATCACAGCACCCATATTTGTGCTTACAAAAGACTTGCCTTCGCCACTAAAGGACGAAGTCACCATGATCACTAATTTTTCCTTTTTTGCAATGATATATTGCAGGTTACTTCGTATTATCCGGAATTGCTCGGCGATAAACCGTCTGCTGTTCTTCTTAACTACCAGGTTTGTTGCTTCGGTGGAGTGCCCGATTTCGCCCAAAATAGGGGCATGAGTGTACTTTTCGACATCGGCCCTTCCGGTCACTTTATCTTTCAGCAGCTCAATGATGATAATAAAGATAACAGGAATAACAAGACCGATCAGCACATGGAAGGTGTATATACTTTTTCTGTCAGGCTTTACCGGGTTGGAAGAACCTGCCGCGGGCTCCACCACTTTTGTGTTGGAAACGGTTGCCGCCGAAGACATCCTGCTTTCAAATTTCTTTTGTAGCAAAAATGAATACAGATCCTCCAGGATTTTTTGACGTCTCTGTATATTAACAAAGCCCATGGACTTACTGGGCATACCTCTTAATTGACCTTCAGTTTCCTGGCTCTTCCTAATCAACGCGTTTAAAGTAAGGCTATCAGCCTCCTTCTCAGTCTGCAACACCTCAAGGATATCATGGCGAGTCTTGGTCAGTGTCACTTCACTGGCTGTAATCATTGGATTAAGTTCTGTTGTGGTTTTCAAATGCGACTCGCGCAGGGTTTGGAGGGTGTTATATTCGCTTACCAATTTTGACAATACAGGTTCTGCAACCCCAAGATTAATAGGTACAACACTGTATTTGTTGGATTCATTGCTAATGTAATCGTTGAGCAGCTTAAGAAGCTCAAGCTGTACTCCCATCGTGCTTATATCCTTGTTGGCAATGCTATTTAAATCAAAATAATTTTTCGACTGAGCCTGCACATCAAATACATTGTTTTTGACCATGTAACCCTTCAGGTTGTTTTCAGCGTTCTCCAGCTGCGTTTGAATCGTATCCAAACTGTGTTGAATAAAATCGGACGTATTGTTCAACGTGACATTCTTTTCCTCCACAGCCATCGTATCATAAACTTTCATGAGCATGTTTAGCACATCCCTGCTAAGGTTTCTGTTTTCCCCGCTATGAGCCAAAAACAACACATCAGATTGGTCATTGTCCTGCTTAATGGTTAAACCATCAAGTAAGCCGCCACCGACGGACCATTCGGGCTGCCAGGTAATCATGAACCGTCGATCTGGAGGATAATTCTGCAAGTCGATTGTGCGGTCGCGAAAGACAATACACAGGTTGGCATCAACTTTAAATGTCTGACCGAACTGCACGGGCGTTTTGGATTCCCCCACGATGAATTGATCATCGTTAATAATTTTTAAATTGATCGCAAACCCTCTCGTCGAATCGGGCAACTCAACAATTTTCAGAAAAATAGGCGTTTCTGGATAAAGATGTGTGGATCGAAAACTCCCCATAGAATAATACTGGGTTTGGAGATTGAGATCCCTGGCTACTCTTGCCATGACGGGCGTCGATTTGAGGATCTGGATTTCATCGTCCATATTGACGCTTCCGGTACTCATAAAAATCTCATTGAACCGCGCGTCACCCTGGCCATTTCCTCCCCGATCGCTCTTGATCAGGAAGGTAGACTGCATCGTATAAACTGGTGGCGTGTACCGGATTCTAAGGTAAGCGCCAACCAATGATATCGCTACCGAAATAACAACCCAGGGCAAATACTTGAGATATTTGAGCACAAAATCCCTAGGGCCAAAAGACACTAAGCCTTCTTTCGCTAACATTCCATTGGAGACCGTACCATTTGTCGATTCATTCATGCTAAACAAACTTACTGCTTCAAGATACTATAGATCACGGCGACAGTGGAAAGAATTGCGGTAGCAATACTTATATTTCGTAGCGTGATTACATCATTTGCCACCGATTTCTTCTTGTTTTGCTCTATATAAACAATATCATTCTGCCTCAGGTAAAAGTAGGGTGAATGTAAAATCTCGGGCTTGGTTAGATCAATTCTGCCGAATTCTCTTACTCCGTTATTTTGCCGGATGATAAGCACATTCTCCCTTCGCCCATACAAAGTTATATCTCCGGACAGTGCCAGGGCTTCAAAAATATTGATGTGGTCGCTGGGTATGCTGTATAGCGCAGGTCGGGCAATTTCCCCCAACATCGTAAACCTGAAGTTCAAGAACCGTACCGTACAATATGGATTTTTCAAATAATAACTCAGCTTTGCGACTAAGGTGTCCTTTAACTCGCTCCTTGTCAGACCCTCGACGTGTAAGAGTTTCAATTGCTGGTATTCAATATTGCCGTTTTCATCCACAAGATAACCAGGCGTAGTGGGCGAACTCCCAACGCCGGATGAGGTAACTTCACTACTCCCCGCAGTGCCCGTCAGATTAGTCGTCGCCGCGCCGGTCAGCGGCTGGTTGAAAATCCTGGTTGCCTCGGGGTCATCACTATAGGTGATGATACCCAAGAGGTCGCCTTTCTGAATTGCCGGTTCAACCACTTTAATCTCGCTCAGTTTAGCCGTATCGAATTGCCCCTGCATGTAAACATAGGGTCTTGTAGTTCCGCAGGAACTGAGCATGATGGCAACAATATAGAAAAGTGAAGCCAGACTGCCGAGCCTCCTTAGGAATAGAAAAAGGCGCATAGGTTCTTGAAATGGATTAGCCATCAAAGCTACTATTTTATACTACGGCGATATTTGATTTATCGATTACTGCAACCAATGAATAACCAATGCTTTCAATAACTACCTGCACCTTATTGCTGTAGACTTTTTTTATCGTAGCCTGGTTATCCATAAATAGTCCCTGGCGAATTTTGATTTTCATGTCGGACTTCAGCGGAATCGGAATCGCAACGACGTTTTGATATTCGTACAGAAACTTCCTGATGATCTCAATTTCTTTCTCCCTAATCACTGCAGGTTTACCCTGCCAATAAACAAAATTGACTACTCCGTTGGTCATTCGCACCTTGGGCATTTCTTCCTCTGTGATGCGGACAAAAACGTAAGATTTGAAAAGAGGCTCTTCCACGACCTTGACCCTATCACTCCATTTCTTTCGAACCTTGTTTAACGGGCAATATCCCTCAATGCCTTTTTCATCAAATACCTTATATATTTTTTTCTCCCACCTGGGCTTTGTATAAACCGCGTACCATTTCTTAGCCTGATTCAATTTGTGCTTTATTCACCGTGTATAACAAGGCTTCGCCACCTCAGTCACATTAAAATTTTCAAAATGCGCTGACTACGAACCTTTTATATCAATATCATTATATAACAAAAGGGTATGGCAAGCATCCTTTCGAATTACTTATCATACCCTTCCATAAAGTGATCTATAAAAATAAACTACTTGAACGTTCTTCACAGTTTTAGTAAAATTTGCCCCCCGACTTCGAGTTCATTCAAACTAAACGTTAAACAAGGCAATCAATTGTCTATCATGTCTCAGCGGGTCGCACTTGATTTGCGCTGCAAATATAGGAGATTTTGACATCCAAATTCTTTTGACAGCTATTGAAAAACAAGGATTTAGTTAGCGATTGGTATTGCTAGTCATCAAAAAAAAGAGGATTGGCGTTTTTGAACGAAATAATTCAACTTCTCAAAATTCCCGACCCTCATAAAAAACAATACAGGCTCAATTTAGTTTTTTCAATAACAGGTTATTTGGCCAAAGGAGGGGCCTCGGTCAAATGAAAATGAATGGAAAGCTTGTTCAGTTTGTCAAAGCTGGTCACAAATCCACGGCAGGGCGCGAGAGGCTGGATATTTTCCAAAGACGGCATAGAGTGAAAAGAATGTACCTGCGGGCCGCCCCTCTAATCAAAAAACTCGTTCCAACCAATGGTCCAGTTCCTGATAATGACATTTGGATTTCTGAGCTTTGTATCTGTTATAATAGTGTTGATGTCGCCGCTAAGCGGAACGGGGAACAGTCTTATTTTCTTCTCTTGATTTTCTTCACCCCGGTAGACAATCACATATGAACCATTACGTGCTCCGAGGAGCGACATTAAAATTTTATCGATTTTTTCGACCGGAATCTGGATCTCCGTTTTTCTTTTCCAGTCCATCACATAGAGAACACATTTTACGTCATCATACTCAATAACATTCATGGTCATCACAAAGTACCAAAAGACAGCCCCAAGAATGAGCGAGAGAACGAGCCCTGAAATTGTGCCCGAAGTAACGCGGTGAAACCTGACTGCATCCGCAAACGAAATGAAAACCAGGAAAAGCACTCCCAAAATAAAAACGTAAACGAGAATGAATCTCGCCGACACTCGGCTTCGATTTGTACTGCCATCCTGGTCTGTCATGCGCTTTAGTTGAGTCCCTTCAAAAAAACGAGTCGACCGACATGCGAAATAACGATTATGGTTCGTTCAATTCGCGAATTGCCTTATCAATTTAGTCAAATTCCTGACCCTCGTGCAACGGGATTTTCGGATTTTCTAAAGCTGGCCGACGAATAAGAGTATACACTTAATTGCAAATGAGGGGGTATATGTCGATATTTATGTATTTGAATCAGTAACGCCACCAAAAAAGGCTTTCAAAAAAACAATTTATGAAACTCACTTCCTTTGACATTATTGTCAATTGTTTCATTCGGTGACGCTCACATGATAGATCCTCCATCGAACTTGAACAAACACCTCTCAATCTTTTGTAAACCTCATATTATGGTAAAATGCATTAACAGGGAAACACGAATTGACCCAAAAAATATATTGCTGCCATTATTTATGCAGCCAAATGAAGATCGACTCGAACCCGGACCCAGGGGCGTAAATATGCGAGTTCTGGTTAAGAGTTCGCAGACGAATTATCAATTTGCTTGCGTGGAAATGGCCATGGCCCCCAAGAAAATGGGACCGGCTCCGCACATCCACGAACATTTAGACGAAATCTCCTATGTATTGGAGGGCACATTGGGCGCTTTGGTGGGTAGTGATATGAAAGAAATCAACGCCGGTGGATTTTCGCTCAGACCGCATGGCATCGCGCACTCAGTATGGAATCCGTCTGATAAACCCTTGCGATTTTTTGAAATATACTGCAATCAGAACTTCGACGAATACCTCGAAGATCTCTTCTTCAAAAGGATTGCTTACATGACCGAACATCACCTTAGTGGCGACGACCCTTTAATTTCCAAATGGGCTAGGGAGTTGCATGATGAATTTGGTTTAACCTTTTTTCCTGAGCAAAGCGCAGCCATAATGAAAAGGTTTGGGCTTAGTGTCTAGATCAAAAGGGAATTCGGTCAGTCCGACAAATTATTAGCCGATTCAAAAGACGTTTTACAAAAGAAAGCGAGATGAAGAGAGGAATACAGATAGCCCTTGTCAGTTTGGCGATAGTTGCTTCGGTTTATGGCATCGTTAAAATGTCGGCGGAAACCAAGACGTTGATACTTCCGGCATGGCTGATTATAGCTTTTGCGTCTTTGATAGTCCTTCTAGTTTCAATGACGATAGGATTCCTAGCAAAGCTGCTTTTGGAATTAAATTGGCATCAGATGACTTTGACTTCGATCGTTATTATACGTTATTATAATTACGGTAATTGTTTACTCATTCGTCGATTTTAAGCCGACCTTGAATATTTATATTTTACCAAATTATTCCGGAGAGGTTAAATTGTTTGTTTCGAAAGATATGGTCGAAAGTCACAATATCAATGTAAATAACTTTGGAATAGGCTATATTTCTTTAAATGATTACAAACACAGCTTTTACCCAAAGATAGCTAAAGGCAAAAACGATATAACGCGTGAAATAAAAGCGTACAACAAAGGGAAGTCTCTAAATCGCTTTTCGGATATTTATACATTTAGCTACCTATCTTTCATAGTGCCGGGCCAGCAAACGGATCCCGCTGATGAGAGGGATTATCTCTTGAAAGTCGGAGCTATCGATACGGGCCGCCTGCCCAAAAAGAATTTGCCTTAAAATTAAAATGGTTCAGGGAGAATATCGGTACACGACCCTACCGTGTCAGCAACTGTATAAATTGCTTCCTGTACTTCTCCGAGACCGGAATCTCAACCTTCCCCACCCGGATCAGGTCGCGCTCAACCGACTCAATCTTGTGCAGGGCTACCATAAATGATTTGTGTACACGGCAAGCGACATCAGGCGGAAGACGCTGCTCCAATTCACCAAAAGTCTCCAGCGTCAATATCTGCTTATTTAACGTAAAGATGCGCCGATAATCCCGCATACCTTCAATATACAGCAGTTCGTCCAGCTGTAGTTTTTCAAGTCGGAATTCAGTTTTAACGAATATGAAATTTGGCGCTGGCGTAACCTGCCCTTTCATCCTGTTGTTCTTCACTTTATCGATTGCCTGCAGCCAGCGCTCAAAGGTATATGGCTTCAGCAGATAATCTGTTACATTGAGGTCGTAACCCCTTAAAGCATATTCAGGATAGGCAGTGCTGATGACAACCTGGCCGTCGAGTCTTATTGACTCAAGCAATTGGATGCCGGAGAAATCTCCCATGTTAATGTCTAGAAAAATCAGATCGACCGCATGCGTTTGCAGGAAGGACAGCGCTTCTATACCATCGTCAAAGACGCCAAGCAACCGCAGAAAAGAAATTTTTTGAATATATCCCTTGATGCGTTCCTGTGCCAGGGGCTCGTCTTCGGTGATGATGCAGTCAATTTGCATTGCATGTCAGAATTAGAGTGGCTTTATAGATGTCGTGGCCCGCGTTGACTTCCAGTGTATGACGGCCCGGATATAGCAGGAGCAAACGTTTGCGGATGTGGCCATTCCCCAGGCCGCCATTTGGTCCAGTCAACGCAGCGATCTTGGGGTCATACCGGTTCTCGCATTCAAAGGTGACCTTTTCCCTGTCCAGTGTAAAGCGGATCTTAATAGCACCCTCTTCCTTCCGTCCCGCATGTTTGAATGCATTTTCAATAAAGGGAAGGAAAAGCATAGGTTCGACCATCAACTGATTGCTCTCGCCCTCGACCGCAAAATGGATGTATTCCGGATGGGCCGTCCTTATCTTCTGTAAGTCAATGTATTTCCCGATGTATCGCAATTCTTCCCCGATAGGAATCCGATTCCTCTTCGTGTCGTAAAGCATGAACCGGAGAATGTCCGATAGTTTATTGAGATAGCCGGAGGCCCGGACAGCATCTTTTTCAATGAGTACATCGATGTTGTTGAGGGTATTGAACAGAAAATGGGGGCTGATTTGCGACTTGATCAGCGCCAGTTCCAATTCGGCGTTCTGTCGTTTTAAGTCTTCCTTTAGTTGGATCTCACCGTACCAGGTGATAAAACCCCGCATGACGAGTGCCAGCACACCGTTGACAAGAGCGATAAAACCAAGCACAAGGATCTCCATTCCGGCATCCCAATTGAGACCATACTTTAGGCCAGGAAAAAGCAACGAGCTCATCCAAATGAAGATAAGAAGGGCTGATCCCAATGAGACGCCAATGCCGATCAACGCCAACAGCACCAAGCGCCTATGTCGCAGCAACCGGGAAAAAAGTACGGTATAAAATAAATAAAAAGTCACTATCGCCGGAAGCCCGGTAAATACCGTAAGCGGAGAAATAACTATAGCTCGCCAAAACCCGTGAAATGTGAAATGCGTCGTATGCCAGCTGACCAATGCATAGAAAATCAGCAAGAGGAAATACAACCCCCAATAGGCAACATGCATCCCCGGGACAGCGAATCTTTTCATGCCTTATCCTTTCGTGTAATGTAAAACAAATATGCCAACCCTATGAAGAGTACGGCATAACCGGCCGCCCATGAGTGGGTATGAACTTTCCCTGCAGTCACTCCCATAAATTCATAATCGCAATAGGTGTAAGGTATGACATACCCGTATTTCCAATGGACGGCAATCATTGAAGCCACATAGAGGCCCAGGCCCACACCTAGAGGGACAAGAAAATTTCTGATCCGCAGACTAATCCCATATTGCAAAGCGAGAATCGGCAGACTATCAAGGAAGAACTTTGTATTGCTGTTCCAAAATGCCTTCCAGGGAAATGTCTCAGGCGGGTAAGGTACTCCAATTAAGAGGCCCGGTATTACCCCAGTTAGCCAGATGCCTACATTGAACAACAAAAAGAACTCAACCAGCATGACCAGGATCACCGATAGTTTGGCCACAAAGATAGTAGTCAGTGACTGAGGAGTCGTAAACAGTTGCTTCCAGGTATTATTGCGATATTCCAGCTGTGTAACCAGGCTGGTGGCCAGCACGATTCCCATGGGCAACAGCAACGTTCCCATGATCTGCCAGTTACGATTATACAGATTTTCCCAGATATGCGGCTGGAGGTTTGCAGCCCCCAGTCCCGCGGCGCTATCCGTCCGGGCTATAATGATGATCAATGGGATCAGCAAGCTGCCGGCGATGATAAGAAAGGATGAGGCGGTTCGCTTTTTCTTGAGCCATTCACTCCCAAAACTACATAGACACTCATTCATGATTGCTTTTTGTAAGAGTGATAAAAATAGTTTCCAGATCGCTTGCGCCATGTTCATTACGCAGTTGATCAAGAGTTCCCTGAAAAAGCAGTTGTCCCTTATGAATAATGCCGGTGTGGGTAATGAGTTTTTCCATTTCACCAAGAAGGTGGCTGGACAAAAGAATGGTCACTCCCCGCCGGTTAAGTTGTCGGAACAGTTCTCGCATCTCAATGATGCCTTCCGGATCCAGACCATTCGTCGGTTCGTCGAGGATGAGTAAAGCAGGATCATTCAGCAGGGCGATGGCAATCGCCAGCCGTTGTTTCATGCCAAGGGAGAACTTGCCTGTCCTTTTTCGGCCGGTATCGGTCAACCGCGTTAGGTGTATGACCTCTTCGATCCGGGTTTGCGGGCAGCGATAGACCCTTTGCAAGACCCGGAGGTTCTCCCGGGCTGTCAGTTGAGAATAGATGGAAGGGCTTTCAATGAGAGAGCCAATCCGGCGTAGAATGGCGATGCGATGGGTCTCCCATTGCCAGCTGAAAATTTTGATCTCACCCTGTTGTTTCTTCAGCAATCCAAGGATCAGGCGTAGCGTAGTCGTTTTCCCCGCGCCATTGGGTCCCAGGAAACCATAGATGCTACCCGTAGGGACACGAAGATTGATGGCGTTTAGGACCGGAGTGCGGGCATTCCACTGATGGCTGAGGTTGGTTGTTTCAAGACAATAATTCGACATAGGGTCAAAAATAAACTTGTTGAAATTTCGGTGGATTGCTATTCTGCGAGATGGGTGTTTGTTTCTGCAAAACCTTCGTTTTATCCGGCAAAGGCAACTTTAAATCTCCTTTGAAAACGCTATGTTTGACCAAAAACGATGATTGCTCGGTTTATATTCCTATTGTCATCAATCCGGTAGGTAAAGCAGGCTTTGTACTTTCCCCAAGTTATGCCTGGAAAATCTCAATCAACCATTCTTTTCTTCATCGATATCTCTAAGGACTTTGTAAATTTGATGACATCGCCAGTCATTAATAAGTCAAAACGATTCGCCATGTTCAAGAAATTCTATTGCCAATCTTTTTTAATTTTCAGCTTTTCACTTCTGATAGCCCGGTCTGGCCTTGCCCAATCGAAGTTGTTGTCAAAAGGAGATGTAGCGCCTGTATTTGCCACCAAAGCCAGCCTGGCCGGCAGTGAATTTGATTTTTCATTAAAAAACGCCCTTGCTAAAGGGCCCGTTGTAGTCTATTTCTATCCCTCTGCCTATACCGGCGGCTGCGATGCGGAAGCACATGCCTTCGCTGAACTCAAGGATAAATTTACAGCGGCGGGAGCTACTATTATCGGCGTATCTGCAGATGATATTCAACGGCTAAACGCATTTTCTTCCGATCCGCAATACTGTGCAGGCAAGTTCCCCGTCGCTTCAGACCCCGGAGGCGAAATTGCAGCAAAATACGGCCTGATAATGTCAGGTCCAAAGCCTGGAATTAAAGACCTGCGCGGCCAGGACCTTACACACGGCTTCATTCCGCGAACCACTTTTGTTATTGATAAAGAAGGTAAAATTGCTGCAGTCTTTTCGTCAGAAATCAGCCATATCTCACCCACTGACCATGTCGAAAAGTCGCTGGAGATTGTAAAAGGGTTATAATTCGGGGGCCAGGTCCGATGATCCTTTAATTTCCAAATGGGCAAGGCAACTACCGCCAGAAAGTGTAATCGAATTCAATTAAAAGATTGTCTAAACTCCAAAGGAGAAACCTTAGTTTTTGTCTTGAAGAATTTGCTGAATGACTGCGGATATTCGAAACCTAACTCATAGG
>JAJPJP010000175.1 GCA_021324175.1 Chitinophagia bacterium | reverse complement strand
AGGGAATGCCGATGCCACCAGTGTAATCATCAACGAAAGTATGGCTACCTTAATGGGCAATGCCGGGAAAATTGGAAGCATTATTGGTTCCGGGCCAAATAACCCTCCCTTTACGGTGGTCGGTATTGTCAAAAACTTTGTCTACAATGATGTCTATGGCGCGGCTACGCCGCTTATATTTCTTGAAGGCACGACGGCGTCTACTGTCATGGCCCTCCGTTTCAGGCCTAACGTGAGCCTGCCCCAGGCTTTGCAAAAGACAGAAAGCGTTTTGAAGTCCGAAAATCCAGGGTTCCCGTTTGAATTCAATTTTGCAGATAAAGATTTCGAAGCGATGTTCGCGGCTGAGAAGATGATTGGGAAGCTTGCCGGAGTATTTGCGGTCCTGGCGATTTTCATTTCATGTCTCGGCTTGTTTGGTCTTGCGTCCTATACAGCAGAACGTCGTACCAAGGAAATTGGGATACGTAAGGTACTCGGAGCCCGAAGCGCCGGCATTGCGGGACTTATGGCCCGGGAATTTATACAATTGGTTATTCTTTCGTTTGCTGTCGCATTCCCGGCCGCATGGTGGTACATGAATCATTGGTTGCAGGAATACGCCTATCGAACGACAATTGCCTGGTGGATATTTGCGCTAACGGGCGTATCAGCAATGGCGATTGCTTTAGGAACGGTCGCCTTCCAGTCGATACGGGCCGCTTTGGCGAATCCAGTCAAGAGTTTGAGGACAGAAGGATAAGGAATAGCATAATTGTTGAAATCCCGTCTCGCACCAGATATAAATCCTATCGTCTAATTTTGCCCGGCATGCCAAATACCTTTGCATTTGGCAAATTGACCTTATTGTATATTTCTTCTAAATTGATGTTCCCATGTATTCTACCGTCGAGGATTTCGTCTCAGCCCAGCCAGCGGACAGGCAAAATGTTTTGGCAGCCGTTCATTCAATCATTATTCAGGAAGACAAGACGGTCCTTCCTGCGATAGAAACCATGATGGGGAAAGAAATGATTATCTACAAGAACAGGGGATTCATGAAATATGGGCTTGGCAGCATGAAGGCATATATGTCCCTGCATGTTTTGCCAATTTATGGATCAAGCTCTTTGTACACAAAATATAAATCGCGTCTAAGCAAAGCTAATTTTCAGAAAGGCTGCATCAATTTCGGCTCTGTGGAGGAAATGCCCCTGGATATTTTAAGACAATTGATTTCGGATTGTTCAGCAATTGATTTGGTAAAAATTCGGGAAGACTATTTAAGGGAAAAGAAAAAAAACAAGGCGAAGAAATGATTCTTACAGTCAATCATTGCAATTGCTATTGGTTGGCTCGTAAAAGAGGGTAGACTGTAACAACCAGTAGTTAATCATACACTTTGTATGGTTATCGTAATGAAATGACAAATTCAGAAAATTTCCCCTCTTCACTTTCGACGGTGATATCCCCCACACGGGCTTTAATAATGTCATAGCTCAACGATAATCCAAGACCGGTGCCTTGCCCGGCGGGTTTCGTCGTGAAAAATGGTTGGAAGATCTTGTCCGTAATTTTTTTGGGAACGCCGCTGCCGTTATCCTTCACGATAACCTGAACTTGAACGCCTGCCTTACGCGTTATAATAGAAATCGAGGGAATATAGCCGCCTAGTTGCTCCGCCAGAAGCGACAACAAATGTGGGTTTCGCAAATGTTGCTTTTCCCGCATGGCCAATAGACTTCGCTATTTCTTTTGTTGTACTTTCGCCGGTTTCCCTAAATTCTATTTTGAAGGTGTGCCGGTCAATTTCAAGCAGCATGACGACTATGGAGTCCGTGTCAAATTCATAGTCAATAAACTGACCAAATGACGAAATGCCAAAAATGATGATTCCATTTTGGGTAAAAAGCTCGGACAGGAACTGAACATGCTCTTCGGCTGGTGCAAATACAATGGCCAAAGCGGGTCTCATGTCCTCCTCCTTACACCCCAGTAAAGCCGACTTCATAAATTCCGGGGTTCTGCCTTTTATCGATTTTGCTTTCAACTGGTTTGCTGTATGTGTAATAAAATCAAATTCTGCCGTTTGGTTCGATCATAAATTAACAATAAATCATGTTCCACAACAATTGACCGCGAAAATCATGACCATCGAAGAGAGAAATTGCGCATTGCATGAAAGGCTGAATAGCCTCTAATTATTTCTTCAAGGCCGCCCTTACCGCAGGGGCTATTTTGGTACCGTAGATTTCAATAGATTTCATTAATGACTGGTGTGAAGGCGCGCCGACATCCATGTGAGCAGAGAAGCGCGTAAGACCAAACATTTCATGCACATACAGAATTTTGTCTGTGGCTTCTGATGCATCTCCAATGATTAAAGCGCCTTCTTTGCGTCGGCCTGCGTCAAATTGAGAGCGCTGATATGGCGGCCAGCCGCGCTCTTTGCCGACCTTATCCATTTGTTTACTGTAGGAGGGAAAATACTCATCTGCCATTCGCTGGCTCTCCTCCCCGAAGATAGCGTGCATGTGCAGCCCGACTTCAAACTTTCTCATATCATGACCGAACTGCCGGTACGCCGCGCGGTAATAATCGAACAATGGCTTGAATTGCGCCGGCTGACCTCCTATAATAGCAAATACCACAGGCAATCCATGGCTGGCCGCCCGCACAACCGATTCCGGCGTGCCGCCCACCGCCACCCATATTCTAAGGTGATCGTTCGTTGCTCTTGGCAGGATCAATTGGTGATTCAGCGCCGGGCGCAGCTTGCCTTTCCAGGTAATGGGGTTTTCGTTATTGATCTTAACCAGCAATGCCAGTTTTTCATCAAAGAGTTCATTGTAGTCGTCCAAGTCATAGCCATACAAAGGGAAAGATTCAATAAAGCTCCCACGACCGGCGACCAGTTCAGCCCTGCCATTGCTGATTTGATCAATTGTGGCAAAACTTTGATACAATCGTACAGGATCTGAAGAACTTAGTACGGATACCGCGCTGCCGAGTTTTATATTATTAGTGATTGTAGCAGCGCCTGCCAATATAATTTCCGGAACAGATACTGCATATTCTTCCCGGTGGTGCTCGCCAATGCCAAAGAAATCCAATCCCACCTCATCCATCAGTTTGATTTCTTCCATTAATTGACGCAATCGTTCACCGGTTGATTGGAGTTTTTCCCCGCTTTGTGAGGCGAGATCGCCGAACATATCGATACCTAATTCCATGGTCTGATGTTTGATCGTTCCAGTTTTGCGCAAACTTATAGGTTTTTCGCTTTGCAAACGATAATCACGCTCCGAATGTTCCTTTTGATCGATCAGGATCGGGAAAGGCAGCTGATATGTACAAAGAAAAGAAGCGTGGGAAGCAAGTTTATCATACCAATTCCAGGCGCAAAGGCCGCTACGGCAGCGTCTTTTTATGCTCGTTCAGAAATTTTTTCCTTGGCGATTCCTCATTCAGAGCATTCATTTTATTGTATGCTTTGAGCAACTCGGGTGGAACGCCGCCTTCATAATTAATGTCGTAGTAAGAAAAGCCATCAAACGGAACTGTGGTCTTCTTGGGTCGTATTTTGACACGATCGATGACCTGCTGGTTTTTAAAAAAAGAACTGAATATTTCGTTCCTGTTCTTTTCAAGCTGATCCAGTAGGCTGTTGATTTCCCTTGAGCCTAGGATCCTGCTGCATTTTTCCTGCAAGGTGAACACCAGCGTGTCCGGTACCTTACGGTTAACATACATCATAAAACCCTTGTCCCGGGCAGGCAATTTCTCGACTTCCGCGGAATCTTTCGGGGTAAATGATGCGACATCTTTGTGGGTGGCTAACAGATAGTACTTCTTTTTTGTTTCATAAAATGTGAGGTGTTCTTTTTCTTTCGTAGTGTATTCGTATGGCTGGATGGTTATCCGGGTGTTTTTGTTTTTGGCCAGGAACTTGGCGATGTCGGATAAAAATTTTTGCTGCGATGGTAGCAGGGTCGTCCCCATTAACGGCCATTTGATCATTTCCGACTTCTCAATTTCCTGTTCGGTATTTTTTACCTCGAATCGATAAGGAGTCGTGGCTGGTTTCACAAAAATATTTTCGAGCGTATGCCTGATAACGTCGCCGAAATGGAACTTCGGACTCTTCAGGTTGCCGGTGATGGGTATGCTATAGTCGATCACATCACCTCTTTCCCTGATAAAGGCAAATATTAATGGAACGGGAACCCATTTTTTGTCTTTTCCACGAATCCTTTTCGTCGCCCGGGGGTCGACAATGAGCAAGTGATTGCCGCTTGTTATCAAGCCCCGGCGAACATGCCATTCACCATTCAGATCGAGGCTTCCCCGGTCGAGCGGATAAGAAGTATAGGTGACCGTGTAAGGATTAAATATTGAGATGGGCACATTGCGAAGATGGTAATTCAGGTCAAAGCTGGAACTGTCTTTGGGATCAATGCTAATGTCGATAGACAGGTTTCCATAGGGCTCAAGCGGAGATTTTAGATAGACGTTTACTCGTTTATGATGTTTATTGATCGAATCGGCGGTAATGTCCAGCGCACTGAGTGCCGTCGAAAATTCTTCGTTCAAAGAAAAATCGTTATACTTTAGATCGCCATTCAGTATAGCCAGGTTGTCGACCTTGTATTCGCTCCGGAAAAAGTTATTGGCAAGGTCCCTGACATATTGCGCAATGATAACCAGGATGTTCAACTTCCCCGTGCCGGCCGGGCCGTTTGCTGTCGCGCCCTTTTTTCCAAACATGGTTTCGAGGTTGTTACTATGATCATAGCGTTCGTATTTGAAATACGGATGCTCCAGGGAAATACTATCAAATAGGTATAAACGACGCGCGGGACTTAATTCGTGAATAACGACCTTCAGCTGTTTAAAAGATGCGTAATCGTCTTTCAGATTTTTACCGAGATGCAAATCATTGAATGATATTGTCCCGTTAGCCATCAGATTCTTGGCCTCATGGAAATTACCTTTGGCAAGCAGATCTGCATCAAGGTTACCCCTTATGGTTCCGTAATTCGATAAATCTTTGACGTATTGTTCCAGCGGTTTCAGGTCTAAGGAATTGATGCGCGATCTGATCAGATAGGCACTCGTCTTAAAATTCATATCGAATTCGCCTTTCAGGCTGCCCGTATACGGTCCGGATAAAAAAGAGTAAGAGATCGCCATGGAATCCTCTTCCCAGTGCATACCAGCGGTTTCAAAGTTGCCAGCCTATATGAAATAATTAAAAGGTATTTGCCTATCGGTGTAATGAATTTCAGCATCCGTGACTTTCAGGTTTAACAGGTTAACATGGGTGCCGGAGGTCGGTTTCTGCGTCTTTTTTTTGGTCGAATCGTTTGAATTTAATTTATCAACGACATCGCTGAAGTTGAATCTTTCCTGATCTTTAATTACCCTAATCACCGGATGGCTCAATGTCAATGACTGAATCTCGAAAGTGTGTTTAAAAAACTTAGAGATGGCGAAGTTTACGCTAAGGCTGGCTGAAAGGAACAGACTATCACTTTTGAATTCGTGTATTTTTAGATTTTGGAGATGGACAAACCCGGTAAATGGATTCACGTAGGCCCAGTCCATTGTAATTTTTCTCCCTGTATATTTTTCACCGTATTTCTGTATCAAATACTTGGAGATTGGTGAAATAAAGATGATGACGAGTGCGAAGAAGAGGACGATGACGCCCACGACAATGAGCGCAATTTTTCTGAATCTCCTGGTGAAAAGACTTTTTGCCCAGGAATTAAAGGAATTCGACTTTGAGGTCCGGCGGATCTGCTTTTTGTCATTCATTCGATACATGTCGTGTAGGTCGATACAAAAATTGAGCGAATTTTAAAATCAATTGCCGTCGGATGCCGGGTAAAGGCGGATTATGCAGCGATCCATGGTATCTTGGTGTGCATTTCCTTGTGGATCTTATTGTTGTGAAAGGATTGCCGCATGATTTTAACGTTTCGAGTTTTACCCCAAAGAGTTGCATTAATTCCACAACATCAAAACCTGTAGAGCATTAGACAGATAATTTTTTAGGAAGGCTATTCATTCAATGGTTACTTGCTCTATTCGGACCTGGCCAAAGCTATTCTTAAAAAACACGGAGAAGCAATGCAGAGGATCGAAACAAATAATTAATCGCTGAGACAAAAAATGACATATGACATTCTGCCGAACTTATATCACTGCTGTCGTTCTTACGGCATTTGCCTTGTTTGCCGGCTAAAAATGCCAGCCGCGCGTTTTTAAAGAAAACGATCCTTCAATTCACGAAGATCTCATCTAAAAAAAGCCAGCCCATATCATCTTCTTTTCTCCTTGGCTTTTTGTCTTTTGGATTTTTTGGCGGGATGAATTGTTTCGGAAGCTTACCAATCGGTTCAATCACCAGTTTGAGATATTTGACTGTTGAGGGGCTGATCTTGCACTCGTAGGGGATCAGGTAATTCGACATCGGCATCGTGTCCTGCGCTGGTGCAAGGTGATAAAGAAGTTTCAAATCTTCTTTACTCATTCCACCGAAAATCCTAATATCCTTCGGCGGAAACAACCACGCGGCAACATTCACAATTGAACTGACTGTAATGTTTTTTGGATTGATCGCTTTGGAGAAAACCATCATGCATTCCAAGCCATTCTTGCGAAAGGCGATCCATTTGCCATCCCCGAAATTTTGGCTGCCCTTGACAAAATCATTTAGCGTCCGGCCTCCATTCCCCCTGAAACTTGAATCTGCCGGTTTGAACAAGATGACTGTATCGGCCCTGTAGGTAGCGTGATAAAACCGATATTGGACCACGTCGCTTCCATGCCAGCCTGATTTAAACGCACGTGCTTTCATCAGACCCTGGTTGTCAACGAATGTATGGTTGTCATACAGCGGAGAGTGGATGCTGTCAGGCTCCGAACCATCCAGTGTGTAATGAATACTCACCCCCGGAACAAAATGTTTCATCCTGAGTTGCACGGGCGTGTCAACGATCACCGGCTCATTCGATAAAATGATCGGCGGGTTTATTTTTAGGTACATGGTATCCGTCCCGGGCCCTGTTTCAATTTCAAGTGCGGGGTATCTTTTTTTGATTGATTGAGCATCTGCGATATGAATATTCGTATTCCAGAGATATACATGCCGCAATTCTTTTAGGGGAGCAATTTGCAGGATATCATCTTTTTTCACCTTCGTATTCGTCAGGGAAATTGTTTTGAGATGACTGAGGTTGCTCAGCGTAGCAAGCCCGCTGCCGGTGATCTTTGAAAAAGAGAGATTGAGGTCTCGAAGATTGGTGAGCTGCCCGATGTTTTGCAGATCATTATCGGTCACCGGCATTTTATCCAGGTTCAGCGAAACGAGCTGGGATTTTATCTCAACCAGGTCTTTTAACTGCTCCGGTTTAAAAAATGCAGCGCCATAAAAATCCGCGGCAAGTGCAGGTGAATTCTTTGCAACCGGGTAAACGGCGCGAAAGTTGGTATTCAGTTTTTTAATGATATTTTCACTGGCCGCACTGAAATCATAATCTTCGTCTTGGCCAGACTTAAATATATTGTGGGCGATTGATCTGAGTGTGTCAGTCGGTTCGAGGTCTGTTACTTTCAATTTAAAATTGGAGCCATGCTTTATCCAATTATATAAGATCGCGATCTCCTGCTCTGTCAGCTGCGGCTTATCGCCCGGAGGCATATGCTTCTTTTCATCTTCCGGCAAATGTATGCGTTGCAAAATCAGGCTCAGGTTGGCGTCCGTTGTATCCCATAGGGCACCGTCCTTTCCCCCTTTCATCAACATCTGCTGTGTCTCCATGATCAGTTCGCCCTTTGCTTTTTTGCTGTTGTGGCAACTGATGCATTTGTTATTTAGGATAGGCTTTACCATATCTTCGTAAACAAGAGCATCATCGAATGAGACCTTTTTTATTTTATCCTTTTCAACTGGAGCGAGTAAAAAATGATCACCATGCGTGATGCTCGCCCCCTGGTGGCCGGCTATGACCAACACCGTGGCACCACATAAACTTGAAACAGCCAAAGAGAAACTTGTCCTATTCAGGACATCATAAAGGAGGTACCATAAAAAGCTGATCACGGAAGTCAGCGCACCGCTCCATTTATGCCAAAACAATGAATCGGGGTTATAGCCCGGCTCTTTGGACAGAAATATTCCCATCAATGCTGTGATCGCGGAGGTGAACGCCGTTGCAAGCAATAACCATTTGCCAATCGATTCAAATATTTCCGGAGAATGAAAAGTTTTTTTCGGTACGAACCATATCCAACCAATAAACAGGATGAATAAGACGATCGGAAAGTGGAGAAACAGGGGATGCGCCCGGCCTGCCACCTGGAGCACAGGTGGCACTTCCAGCCTGTCATAGAAGAGCAATAAAAAGCAAAGCAGGCAGTTGGCAGCAAGCGTGGTACTGTATAAAATATTTTTCCAGTTGATCATCTAGCCGACAGGCTCTAATTTATAAGGATAAACTTGCCCTGAATTCCACTGTGCTACATACATGTTTTGATCGTCATCGATGCATACGTCGTGCGGATATTGAAATACTCTCACCGTTTGATGCATTTCGTCAGGCAGGTTTCCGTGGTAAGTCGGATCGTTGCCTGCGAGGTTAGATACGACTTTGAAATTTTTATCAAGTATGGTCACAAAGCCGGATTTTTCATTAACATGCGCGCTGCTTTGCAACACGGCGCAGTACAAGTAATCGCCGTTGATTACAGGCCGGCAAACCCACGCACCGGGAAGTGAAATCGTGTCGATGAATTTTCCATCGAGCGTGAAACGCTTGAACGCATTTTGCTGTCGTGACGTAACGATCAGCGTGGGGTTATTTTTATCCCAGTGATTCACGCATATACCGTGCGCATTCAATAAGTTTTCTTCCTTATCGCCTCTGCCGCCAAAGTGCCGGACATAATTTCCCTGATGGTCATATTGTATGACAAAATCTTTTCCGTACCCATCGGCGACATAAATGTCTCCATTCGCGGTGATGGCTGTTTCAGTAGGTATATATTCTTCCGGCTTTGTATATTGACCGGTTTCCTTTGGGTAATCCAGGGTCATGAGCACCCTTCCATCCAATGTTGTTTTAATGACCTGGTGACGGTTGTTATCGCAAATGAATAAGACCTCCTGGCCATTTTCATTAAAGAGTGTTAAGCCATGCGCGCCCGGATATTCGTGACCCCACGTATCGATCAGCTTTCCTTTCTTGTCGTAAATGATCACGTTGTTTTTCGTTTCATTCGTCAAAAGGATGATCCGGCCCCTGCTGTCCTGCACCATCTCATGGCAATCTTTCACGGGATATCTTGCTGCATCGACCTGGCTCCATTCCGTATTGATGCGGTATTTTTTATTGTTATGCCCGAGAATGACATCTTCCTTCCCAGGATGACGCAACATCGATGGAAGGTAAAGAAATCCCGATGTCGAAATTGATGACTGGCGTATGAATTTTCTCCGATTCATTTTTGATTTTTTAAAATTAGTATTTAAGCGATGAGGCCATTCATCACTTTGCCTGCCACATCGGTGAGCCTGTATCTTCTTCCCTGTTGTTTGAAAGTCAGCTTTTCATGATCGAGCCCCATCAGATACAAAACCGTTGCATGAAAATCGTGAACATGAACCGGGTCTTTCGCAATATTATACCCAAAATCATCTGTTTCACCATATACCCCAGGTCTTACGCCGCCACCTGCCATCCATACGGTAAAGCAACGTGGATGATGGTCGCGCCCGTAATTTTCCTTTGTCAGTTTACCCTGGCAATAATTGGTTCTGCCGAATTCTCCGCCCCAGATCACGAGCGTTTCATCCAGCAAACCTCTTTGTTTGAGGTCAATGATCAATGCGGCCGATGCCTGGTCGGCATCTTTGCATTGCATTCTTATTTCTCCGGGCAAGTTTCCGTGGCCATCCCATCCCTGGTGATACAACTGAACAAAGCGAACGCCGCTCTCCGATAATTTTCTGGCAAGCAGGCAGTTTGCGGCAAATGAACCAGGAACCAGACAGTCGGGTCCATATAGTTTCAGTGTGTCTTCCGGTTCTTTTGAAACATCGGTTATTTCGGGAACGATGGTCTGCATGCGATAAGCCATTTCATATTGCTGGATCTTCGCTGTTATTTCCGGATCTCCGAATTCCTGGTAAGAATCCTCATTCAGTTCAGCGATCTTGTCCAGCATTTTTCTTCTTTCCGCTCTTGTCATCGATTCAGGATCGTTGAGATATAGTACCGGGTGTTCGCCGCTGCTAAACTGCACTCCCTGGTGAATGGAATCCAAAAACCCGTTCGACCATAGTTTGGAATATACACCCTGCCCGTTGCCTTTTCCTTTGGAAAGCAACACGCAAAATGCGGGGAGGTTTTTATTCTCACTGCCCAGCCCATAACTCAGCCAGGAGCCCATGCTTGGACGGTTGCCCTGCTGTGCGCCGGTTTGAAAAAAGGTCAGGGCAGGGTCATGGTTAATGGCTTCCGTATACATCGTCTTAATGAAACAAATGTCATCCACCACTCTCGAAGTGTAGGGCAATAATTCGCTCAGCCATGCCCGTGACTGCCCGTATTGATTGAATTGAAAAATAGTTCCTGCCAATGGAAATTTAGTCTGGTCTGCCGTCATGCCTGTCAGTCTTTGACCCATGCGGACCGAAGCAGGCAAATCCTCACCCTGCATTTTCTGCAGCAGTGGTTTGTAATCAAAAAGATCGAGCTGCGAGGGGGCACCGTTCTGAAAAAGATAGATGATCCTTTTTGCGCGCGGGGCAAAATGCGGCAGACCGACGAGTGTAGACTCCTCTTCATTGCTTCCGTTGAACAAATCGGGGATAAGCAAGGATCCGAGTGCAACACTGCCAATACCGAGGCTGAGCCTTGATAAAAAGCGGCGGCGGTTGACATGGAGGCGGTGGTCAAGAATTTCTTTTTCCATGATCCATTATGTTTTCGTAATCGTTTCTTCCAAATTATATAAAGCAGTTATCACTTGCATTAAGGCAGCCGCACCCGATTCATCGGTATTTTTTTGCTGTTGATATTCTCCGGCATCCAGCGCTTTCTCCGCATCTGATGCTTTTTCTTTGAACAGGTGCACCTGGTCATCATAATAATCTTCCAGGGTCTTTAATTCTTTGTCTGAAGGTTTTCTGCAGACGATCAACCGGAACGCTTTGATAATTTTTTCCGCAGCTGAATTTTGCTCCATCGTCAGTTTTCCGGCCAGCACCCTCGATGCTTCCAGTACGGTCGGGTCATTCAGCATGATCAGCGCCTGTAATGGGGTATTTGTTTTTAATCTTCTCACTTCGCATTGATCGCGATTGCTTGCGTCGAACATGGTCATCGACGGCGGCGGAACAGTAAGCTTGATAAAAGTGTACATTCCTCTTCTATATAGCGAATCCCCATGATCCTGCACATAGGTGGCCAGCACGCCACGGCCCGAGGTGGCGCTTTCCCATAAGCCTGGAGGCTGATATGGTTTTACACTTGGTCCGCCAATGGTCTTATTGAGTAATCCGCTGCTCGACAAAACAAGATCCCGGATGAACTCCGCCTGTAGCCTGTTTCTCGGCCCATGAGAAAGAAAGATATTTTCGGGGTCCCTGCCCTGCTTTTCGGGCGTGTTCCTTGCAGACTGGCGATAAGTTGCCGACATGACCATTTGTTTGACCAGTCTTTTGATATCCCAGCGATGATCCATAAAATCTGCAGCAAGCCAGTCGAGCAATTCGGGGTTTGACGGCAAATCGCCCTGCATGCCAAAATCTCCCGAACTTTTGACGATTCCCCTGCCAAAAATCTCCTGCCATAACTGGTTCACAAAAACCCTTGCAGTCAAGGGGTTGTTCTTGTTCACCGTCCATTGGGCGAGGCCAAGCCTGTTTCGGGCAAACTTCGTGGTGTCGAAATTCAATATGGCAGGCAATGCATTTGGCACCACTTCTTTGGTGGGCGCGTCATATCTGCCCCGGCTAAGCATATATGTTTTCCGAACTGTGTCACGCTCTCCCATTACGGAGACCGTCAGCGATGCCGTGTCCTTTTTATGGATAAAGGATAAGATGTTTTTCCTGTCGTTGCTGTCGATTCGCAAAATAGGCATCTTCGCCGGCGTGGATACACTGACATCGCCTTCAAAACCGGCTTCTTTGGTGTTGTTGAAAAATGCAAGCAGGCTGTAATAATCTTTTTGGGAGAAGGGATCGTATTTGTGGTCGTGGCATTGCGCGCATTCAATTGTCACGCCTAGAATTCCCTTGCCGTAAGTTTTTGTTTTGTCAATCAGGTACTCGATCCGGTATTCTTCCGGCACGACGCCCCCCTCTTCGGTGTATTTATGATTGCGGAAAAAGCCTGTAGCAAGGATCTGCTCCTTGTTGGCGTTCGGTAACATATCGCCGGCAATTTGCCAAGTCAGGAACAGATCGTAAGGCATGTTGCTGTTGAATGCGTGGATCACCCAGTCGCGCCATGGCCACTGTGTGCGGATGTTGTCGTCCTGGTATCCGTAGCTATCAGCATAGCGCGCCACATCCAGCCAATGCAACGCCATTTTTTCTCCGTACTGCGGAGTTGATAATAGCTGGTCGACTATTTTTTCATAAGCGTCCCGGCCGTTATCGGCCAAAAAACGATCCATCATCTCTATGGAAGGAGGCAAACCGGTGATATCCAGGCAAACCCGTTTCAGCAACCTTTCCTTGTCGGCCTCTTCATTCGGCGCAAGCCCCTGTTGTTCCATTTTATGAAGCACAAAATGATCGATCTCGTTTTTTGGCCATGCGGCGTTTTGGACTGCGGGCAATGCAGCCTTTACCGGCTGTGTGAAGGCCCAGTGCCTTTCATATTTCGCGCCCTGTTCGATCCACTTCGCAAATAATTTTTTTTCGCGATCGGTCAGCATGCTGAGATGTGCTTCAGGTGGCGGCATCATGTATGTGATATCTGAAGAGGTGATCCTTTTCAGTAATTCTGATTCTGCAGGTTTTCCGGGCACAATGGCATAAGCGCCTTTTGTTTCTTTGAGCGGCGCATAAGCACTATCCCTGATGTCCAGTCTTAAATGTGCCTGGCGATGATTGGCATCAGGCCCGTGGCATTTAAAACATTTGTCCGATAGGATGGGGCGTATGTCAAAATTGAAGGAGATTTTTTCAGGAATTGATTCGCTGTGACCGCTGTCCGCATGATGCATACAGGATGATGCAATCAGGATGGTTGCCGAAACCAGAAGAACGATGGCAAAGCATTTAAGGAACATGGCGCATAAATGTAAACAAAATTCAGGTCTTTTGGGAGATGAAAGAATGGCTTAAAACCCCCCGAGCTCGCCAATTCCCTCAAGTTCCCGCCGGTCCCGGAGAGTCTATCCTACCTCCCCCAGACGATCGGCAGGGTTAACAGATCCCGCGACGAGAACCTGGGAGTTAATGGTCAGAAAAGCAATCAGCAATACAACCGGCGCAACGATGCTGCATTCCAAAGGGGGATGCTGATCGGGTAGCTGAAGTCTCTGAGGCAACTATTTATGGGCAGGCGAGCGATTGGCGGAGCAATGGCTATCTGAGGAGGTTTAGGCAATCCAGGAACATGTTGGGGTCCGGGATTAACGAACTTCGGCGTCGAATCCAACGCCGATGCCGCACTTTTTTCATTATTTGGTCTTCTTTGGATGCCTTCCGGTTGGGCAATCAAACCTATTCCCGCTGGCCGGCAGCCTCGATTCGCCGTATTGCCCAAGTTCATTCATTAAGCCGCTGCAGCTGAGATATGACTGCATTGATCGGCACACTGGTGGCAGGTTTCAGCACAATCCCTTCAACGATCATTGCATGTTTTTCGCATTCCGCTGCGCAGGCACCGCAAGAGGTGATGAAAATTTCGGATCGGAATGAGGGTGATCCGGTCACAAATCGATGACTTGAAACCACAAATCTATGCGTGGGGGCCCCGGATTGACGCGCATAATTACGAGAATGCGCATGTCCTGGCGGAACAATTGAAACTCTTAAGCCATCAGTCCGGAGAAGAGACTCTAATCAGTGGAAGGATTGAATATCTTTGCGCTAACCCAGAGTAGATAGCGATGAAAAAAGCGCAAGCTTGTTCGAATGCCGAAAAAGCACAGCCGCGGAAGCCCCCAGCAGATAGTCAACGCGTCAGGTTGCGGTTACTTGACTTTGCAAGGAAAACCTCATCAAAGGCAGCTTTTTCCCCAAAAGAAGAAAGCCGAACTTTGCGAACAATATTATGTTTTTATGGATTCAATGGCCACCAATGAAAAAAGTAATAATGATTGATGACGATCCTGGTATCCTGGAAGCATTTATGATTGTTTTTCAACAAGCCGGCTATAAGATATCGGTATTTAATGACGCCGACTTAATTTTGAAAGACAAGTTTGATGAGCCCGATATTTTTATCATCGATAAACAACTTGCCGGCGTGGACGGAATTGACGTTTGCCGGTACCTGAAAAGCCGCGTTAAAGAGAGCAGTACGCCGATTATCATATTTTCGGCGAGCCCAATGATGGAAGCTAACGCACAAGATGCAGGCGCGGATGGTTTTATCGAAAAACCATTTAAAACAACAGACCTTCTTAGAATGGTAAGGAGGCTGATAGTCTAAGACAAATCTGTTTTTGAATATGAAAAATTCAATAGTAGAAGAAAAGATTGAAGCGATGCTGAATGACAGCAGCATTGATGCGATTATCGCGATCGACGCAAAAAGAAACATTATTGCGTGGAACAGAACAGCTGAGAGAATTTATGGCAGGGAAAAACAGGACGTACTCGGAAAGCCGCTAGTCAATGCGATACCGAGTATAAAGAATGATGAAGAAACTTTACGGGCGATTCAATTTGCAGAGCAGGGCTTCAAAGCTTTTGTTCCGGCGTCAAAGGCATTTTCTCACAGAATGCATGTCGAAAATCATTTTACTCCTCTGCGGGACGAAACGGGCATTAAGGGCGTGATGAACCTCGTGCACGATGTGGCGCACCGGATAAAAGCGGAAGCCCAATTGCAGCGCCTGAATGAGCAGCTTGAAAAGGGAAACAGGCAATTAAAAACTACATCTGATGACCTGGCTTCATTTACTTATATAACCAGCAACAAGATTAAGGAACCAATCAGGCAGATTTATACCGGTATTGAGCTCTTGGTAACCAACGAAGCACCATGGTTGAGTAATGGTAGCAGGGCTTCTTTCAGACGCATCCAGGCATCCATAAATAAGATAGATCTTCTTTTGGACGATATTCTGCGACTTTCCAAAATCAGCATCATAGACAGCCCGCCGGTCCCGGTGGATTTGAAAGAAGTGATTTTGGCGACCTTGGAATTATTAAAGGCGAAAATTAAGGAAAGCAATGCCTTGATCGAACTTGGAGATCTTTGCAGAATTCCAGGATATAAGGACAAGATATTTGTTTTGATTTCGCAGCTTATTGACAACGCCATCAAGTTTAATGAAACAGCTTCTCCTAAGGTTTTTATTGAATGTAAAAAGACGGCGATCGGTCGAAACGATTATAGTGAAATAAATAGTGGGGAATTTTACAGGTTAAGTGTCTCGGATAATGGGATCGGGATCGATAGCCATGAACACGAAAGGATTTTTCGGATGTTTGAAAAGTTAAATGGACAAAGTTACAAAGGTTCGGGAGTCGGTCTCACATTAGTCAGGAAAATTATGGAAATACATAATGGTTTTGTTCAGGTCGAGAGCAGCGATAAAGGGTCAACTTTTTTTTGCTGGTTCCCCGTAAGTGACCAGGAAGATGGCCAGGAAGATAGTCAGGGAAATGGCCAGGGAAATGGCCAGACTTATTAAAGGATACATCGACCTCGCGATCGGTTTCCTTTTTCTTTCAGTTGGTTTTGAAAAAAAAATAAGCGATTCAATTGATAATATCCCCTCAATCAAATGCATCGGCCCACCTGGCGCCCTGCAAAATCTCCACTCGAGCATGCATGTCAATTTCCTAAAATGAATCAATCGAGATGACGAGTTGTGCGGTGATCGTAAAATAGAAAATGAGCTATTTTCACATTTGCTTCCATTACTTTCGCACCAACCACGAACGCTAATCACATGAAAATAACGCTGCTGTTTGTCGCCATCTTCTCTGTAAAACAACTCTCTGCCCAGCAGATTTTTTTCGCGAAAGAAAATTATCAGGACAGCGCTTCTCTCGCCAAAACAATTCCATCGCTTGCTGCAAAGGTATTAGAGCTCTACAAGGATCCGGACAAATCAAATTATCTTGATAATGCGTTTCGTTTTTTGATGGTCGCAAAAAAATACGATCGGGCAATCCTTTACATTGATTCATTCAGGAAGTCACTGCCGCCGTTAAGTGTGTCTGGAATTGGCGGAATCGGTGTGCAATATGAGTGCTTTTCAAAGGCCAAAATTGCGCAATTAAAGGAAACCAGAACTTTCGATGAATTATTCAAGGGGATATTTGCAACTTCATACGTCCAGCTTGACGCGGATGGGAGAAACTATATTTCGCGTTATGCAATACCTGAAATCCCCCCTTTGAAAAAGACGCTCGATGCATTGATAAAAGACCGGCAACTAAGCGATACGATAACACTGGAAAATGCAATGCGTCTTGTCCGGTCATATAATTCCTACATCAGCTATAGCGCAATGGTGCCAATGATGAGGCCTATTGTTGCGAGCGAAGACAGGAAGTCATTTATCATTGACAAGGTTTTTATTACCATGCGTGATGGCAGCCGGCTGGAGGCCGAAACAGGCAGGCAAAGGAATATGAAGGGCAGGCTGCCTACAATTTTTATTTTCAATATTTATATCGACTCCACAGCTGATGTTGGTATGGTTAAATTGTACGCTTCAAAAGGATATGCCTGTGTAGTTGCCAACACGAGAGGCAAAGGTGGGAGTCCGCAATCCATTGAGCCATTTGAGCACGACGCAAACGATGCCTATGATGTCATTGACTGGATCAGCAGGCAGCCGTGGTCTAATAAGAAAGTAGGTATGACGGGAGGCAGTTATCTTGGCTTCTCGCAATGGGCAGCCGCGAAGAATTTGCATCGGGCACTTAAAACAATCATGCCCGAGGTAGCAGTGGGTATCGGGATCGATTATCCCACATTGGGAAGCATATACATGAGTTATATGCTCCGATGGATCCATAATGTAACCAACAGCAAGCAAACTGACGAAGCTGATTTTAACAATGAATCGCATTGGGATTCGACATTCAAAGCCTGGTATAAAAGTGGTCGCTCTTTTCGCTCCCTGGATACCATTGAAGGGAGGCCCAATTTGATATTCCAGCGCTGGCTCCAACATCCTTCCTTTGACAGCTATTGGCAGAACATGAGGGCGTATGACGCCGATTTTTCAAAAATCAACATACCGGTCCTGACTACAACGGGTTACTTTGATGCTGATCACAATGGCGCCATGTACTATTATCGCCAGCATTATCTGCATAATCCCAATGCCAATAATTACCTGGTCATCGGCCCGTACGATCATGGTGGTGCGCAGAGCTATCCGCGGCCTGAGCTAATGGGATACAAACTGGATTCTGTCGCCACCGCGTTCAATTTCGTCGATCTCAGCATCCAATGGTTTAATTATGTTCTCAAAGACAGCGCAAAACCCATTCTGCTCCAGGATAAAGTCAACTATGAAGTAATGGGGGCCAATGTATGGCGGCATGCCCCGTCGCTGGCTGCCATGACCAATGATACACTGACTCTGTATCTCAGTAACACAAGGATCAACCAGCATTATAAATTTGGAGAGAGCCCCGAAGAGAATGAGTACATCAGACAGGAAATTGATTTTTCGGACCGGACTGACACCAATGCGTATGACGATGACTATAAAATCCTGGACAGCGCCTTTGATTCTAGAAATTCAATAAGCTTTATTTCACAACCATTTGAGCAGCCTATAATCGTAGACGGATCCTTCATCGCTTCGCTGAAGGCTGCAATCAACAAAAAGGATATGGACCTGACCTTGTCGATGTATGAGCAGACGCCAGAAGGAAAATATTTTTCGTTGGGCTCAAGTTTGCAAAGGGCCAGCTACGTTGACGACCCAAGCAACCGACAATTGCTTGAACCCGGGAAGAAAGAAACGATACCGGTCAGTTATTCCTATATGACGTGCAAAAAGCTGAGCAAGGGCAGCCGGTTAATTCTCGTACTTGGAATAATGAAAGGCGCCTATTGGCAGATCAATTACGGGACTGGCAAAGATGTAAGCGACGAGACGATCGCGGATGCCAAAGAGCCTCTCGAAATAAGATGGTACGCGGACAGTTATATTAAAGTACCGGTTTGGAAATGAGCTTCATCCAGAAAGCGCGCTTGCGAAAGATTATCGATTAACCCAAGACTAAAGCCAATCATATGAGAAGAAGCGGCGAGGTTTTCCTGGTGGCTAACATTTATTCAGCAACCCGCAACACGCGAAAAAATCCAGACGACAATGTTCAACTTAACTATTGCTTAGTAAATCGACGCTACTTTTAACCACGGGTTAACTGTGCATGAATATACCTTCGTCTTACTGACCTACACACCAAAAAAAGTTGCAGTTTATGAAAAACACCTTCAAAACTGCCAGCATGTTCTTATTGCTGGCCTCAATGGCGTGCGCCTGCAAAACCGTCAATCCGGGCGAAGTGGGATTTTATGTTCACAAAGGGGTGATAAAACCCGGCATCTTGACGGCGGGACGTTACGGTTTCAATCCCTTTGTCACCAAACTTCGAAAATTCCCCACGCGAATAACGGAATATTCTGCCATCATGAGCCCTCCTACAAAGGAGGGGCTCGAAGTCAAAATGGACCTGACAGTCCTATACCATATCAAGCCTGACGCAGCTCCGGACATTTACACGAAAGTTGGAATGGATTATGGAAAAAAAATCGTCATCAATAATTTCATGGCGATTGTCAGGGAATATACAATGACGTATTCTGCAATAGAGTTGCTAGGCGAAAGGGAAACGATTGAGCAAAATATCGAGGACAAACTAAGAGGAGCAATCTCCCCTTATGGAATAATTCTGGATGACGTGCTGGTCAAGGATATTGACATGCCAGCCACTGTGCTTCAGGCTATCGAGGACAAAGCCAAAGCCGACCAGGTAGCCAAACTGACCAAACTTGAATTGGAGACGAAACGCGAACAGGAAGATTTTGAAATCGAAACAAAAGAAAAGGAATTAAAGTTCTCTCTTGAAAAGCAAAAAAGCGATTCAG
Organism: Chitinophagia bacterium; assembly: GCA_021324175.1. Taxonomy (GTDB): domain Bacteria; phylum Bacteroidota; class Bacteroidia; order Chitinophagales; family Chitinophagaceae; genus Puia. Next base: position 9,828 of record JAJPJP010000175.1, on the reverse strand, counting down.
TCATCATGCAAATCGATGCCAACGCAATCAAAAATTACCAGAATACCATCAATTGGTCTCTCACCGACCGCCTGTTGAAATACAGGAGCATTGAGGTAACGAAGGAACTGGTAAAATCTCCCAACGCCAAGATCATCATTACAGACGGAAAATCCATGATGTTGAATAGTATCAGCGAAAAATAATGTCACCAGGCTTATCACGATTTCAAATCGTTGCTGAAGGATTGGATCTACAGCGTCATTTGGTACAGCGCGGATGAAGATGCGTGCAATTCTCAAGTATGTACTAACTTGCAGGTTCATCACCTTGTCATGAAATTGCGCAATTTTTTTATTGCGGCTCTCGCGGTTGTTACCACATCATCCTCCCTGATTGCGCAGCAAATTTCATCAGCCCTCGAAACCCATTACAAAAAATACCCGCAGGAGAAAATTTATATTCAAACAGACAAACAGGTATATTCTACCGGCCAGACCATTTGGTATAAAGTGTATGCCACGGCTTACGGTACGCCTGCTACATTAAGTAAGATTGTGCACGTCCAGCTTATAAATTCTAACGGCAGAATCATCCTCCATGAAAAACTGCCGCTAGTCAACGGAACTGCGAACGGTAATATCGAGGTGCCTGCCAATTTACCGACCGATTACTATCAACTGAGAAGTTTCACCGCCTGGATGTTAAATTTTGACGAGAGGGGACTCTTTCATAAAATTATCTATTTTAAAAATCTGACAGATACAATTCGGCATCAGGGCGGAAGCAAACCTGGCGAAAAAACATACTATTTTCAATTTTTTCCCGAAGGAGGTGACCTCGTTAATAATATCACTGCGAATATCGCCTTTAAAGCAACTGATCAAAATGGGCTGCCTGCTGAGGCTTATGGTGAAATTTTCGACGAAACAAACACTTTGATCGATTCCATCAAAACTTATCACGATGGCATGGGCCTATTTATCCTGCGCCCTGAAACAAATCGCAGATATTATGCAATCGTGCATTTTCCAGACCGATCTGAAAGGCAAATCCCATTACCTCCGGCAAATCAATCCGGTATTGGAATTAGAATTATCGAACAGAAACCCGAAGCTTTGCATATTGAAGTGATTTATCATGAGGCCAGGCCTGGCCAATATAAAAATGTCCTCCTCGCAGCCTCGCAGCAAAGCGGAAAGGTGGCAACATTTCCCCTGCAACTATCGCGCGGAATAAACATCTTCAATTTTAACATAAAGGGGTTTGTGACCGGCATTTTGCGCTTAACGTTTCTGGATGCCAATAACCTGCCATTAGCTGAAAGAGTCGTTTTTGTTCACAATAGCGATAACCTCGAACTGCATTTGCAAAAGGATACGATTTCATTCGATCCAAAAGCTAAATCCGCTTTGACTTTTCAATTAAATGGGATAGACTCGAAAATCAACCAGGCGAATCTTTCAGTGTCCGTTACGGACGCGGATGATGTCTTGGATGATCATACCGCGAATATCTATTCGTCGCTATTGCTCACGAGTGAAGTAAAAGGCCATATATATAATCCATGCTATTATTTTACTTCAAACGACGACAGTGTGAGAGAAGCGCTGGATTTGGTGATGCTTACCAACGGATGGCGTCATTTTGAATGGACAAAAATTATAAATGGCGATTCGGTTGCGCTTAAATACCCTGCTGAAGATTCCCTCTTCATAGCGGGCCAAATAATCGGTTACAAGCCCAATGAAAAAAGGGAACATGTATTTAAGATAATTATCCACCAGCAGGACTCTATTCGATTTATAGGTTTTGTAGCACCTGACTTGACAGGCAGGTTTATATTGAAGGATTACGCTGTTCCGGGGCTATCTACGGTTTATTACCAGGATCAAAGAACCAAAGCCAAAAGTTATCATATTCGTTTTTATGATGACCCGATGGACACTTTAAGAAACGTTCCGGGGTTTGAAGTAGCATCCCGGGATGGCAGAACGGACACCATAGGAAAATTCATGAAATCTGTTTGGGACCGCGAAGAGTCTTTTTACTTCACACATAAAAAGGGCGATTTAAAACCGGTTTTCATCAAAGGTTTTGCTCCTGACAAATCTGAATTATTGGCAAAAAGGTATATCAGCCAGGCATTCAGCGAGGGCCGTGGCAATAATATTGACCTGGTCAACAATTTTTATTCAAGCGCGCTGCGTCTCTTTGACTTTTTAAAGGGACGATTTCCGGGCCTAATCATCAGTGGAAGCTCGGATAATCCGGGTTTCTCATATCGAAATTCTGAATTGAACGAGATCGCATCGGTGAACGCCTCTACCAACGGCGTTAGCGATGCCTTTCTGGTGAAAGGCTATGGTAAAGGAGGCGCTTCATTCGATGGTCCTGCTGTGCGTACTTCCGAACCATACGTATTCCTGAATGAAGTTCCATCCAGCATTCCGGCCGTGCGTGATATTCCGTTGTCTGAAATTGCCCTGATCAGATTTATTCCGCCGCCAAGTTCACTGGCGCCGATGAACGGAGGGGTTGTTGGCGTTTTGGCGATTTACCTGAAAAAGGAAATAGATTCAGCCAGGTCGGTGGATTTTGCTCATAATTACGACCATTATACTTTTGAGGGGTATAGTCTAACGAGGAAATTTTATTCGCCTGACTATTCAGCCAAGGACTCCACCTTTTTTATGCCAGACAACCGCGAAACTTTGTATTGGAATTCTCAGTTGCAAACGGACAGTGATAACAAGATTCATTTTTCGTTTTTCAATTCCGATCATGCAAAAAAATTCCGCATCATTGCCGAGGGCATGGATGAGCAGGGCCGTTTGATTTCCATCAATCAGATCATTGAAGGCAACTGATCGATTTGTCGTGATCGATGCAGAATTAAAAGGCGAAGCGCCGATGAAATCGTAAATTGACAGTGGAAGGTCTGATCATGAATCTAAATTTTTCGTATGCTCAAGAATTATCTCAAGATTGCCTGGCGCAATATGTTCAGGAACCGGCTATTCACCATCATTAATACGGTGGGACTTTCTTTTAGCGTCGCCTTTTGCCTGCTTTTGTTCTTCTATATCAGGAATGAGCAATCTTATGACAGTTTCCCAACAAAAAAGGATCGGCTTTTTCGCCTGGAAAAGACCAATATGTGGGTTTCTGCCCCTGTTAAACCCAAGCCAGGCTTTCTTTCCTTTTTATCGGCAAGCGACGAGACGGCCAATGACATTGAATTCCCTTTGATAGTCGGTCCGGATTTGCAAAACGCATTTCCCGAGATTGCCAGCGTAACTCGATTTCAGAACCTGAGTAACCATTTCGGGGGGGAACTGATCAGGGTGCGTGATGAAGTATTTAGAGAAAATGATGTATACTATGCAGACCAAAATTTCTTCAACACGTTTTCGTTGCCTTTCATTTCAGGAAATCCATCGACGGCGCTTGGGGCGGCCGGCAGAGTTGTCTTGAGCGAAACCGCTGTAAAAAAGTATTTTGGCAGGGACAATCCGATTGGGAAAACCGTCGCACTGGTGAATGACAGCAATCGATTGCTTACAGTGACCGGCGTAGCCAAGGATCCCCCCTCAAATTCGAGCATCCAGTTTGCAATGGTGGTCTCGCTGCAAACCGATCCCGACTACGAGGAAAATCTTAAACAGCGGTTTAATCAGAATTCCCATCTATTCTTTGTCGAACTGAAAGAAGGCGTTGATGCCGACCGCTTCGGACATAAGCTGAATGCCTGGGTGAAGACCTATTTTAAAGAATACATCGCATTTTTCAAAGGCGCGGACATGAGCAAGTTCTCCTGGTACCTCCGGCCACTAACCGCCTGCCATTATAATCCAGCTCCTGAATGGGGACATTATACCAACGCAAAAAACATTTACCAGCTGGTATGCCTAGTGATCGTTATCCTTTTGATTGCTTCTCTCAACTATGTGCTGATAACGATCTCCAATGCTGCGTCCCGCGCGCAAGAAATAGGGTTGCGAAAGGTGATGGGCGCGAAGCGACGCACGGTCGTTTTCCAAATCTGGCTTGAGACGCAGCTCATCGTCCTGATAGCGGTGATTCTTGGACTGATACTTACCTGGAGCTTCTTGCCCTTGTTCAATTCCATTTTGAACGCTCATTTGGCGTATTCGCAAATTCCATTGACAGAGGTGCTATTCGGTTCACTGGTCTTATCACTACTGCTGAGTTTGCTTGCCGGGTACTATCCGGCCCTGCTGATCTCAGGCTTGCGACCACTCTCCGTTATCAAGAGTTTCCAGACGTTTAAGATCAACCCGCGCTTTTCGCAAGCAATGGTCATTTTTCAATACACAGGATGCGTTGTACTGATGCTGGCTGCCTTTGTCATTAACCGGCAAATGAGCTACATCAATAACAAGGACCTGGGTTTTGACAAGGACCAGGTATTAATAGTTTCCAACCAATCACATGACCCTTCAGGGTCCCGGCTACTCTATGACCGTCTTCGTGACTATAGCAAATCAAAGCCATTTATCAGTTATTTTTCGGGCATGAATGGCGGCCTGGACGGATCAGCCAATACCTATGGGTCAGTCCAAAACGGCATGCAGCAATGGAGGCATTCTTATACAGTGGACTATGATTTTTTCAAAATGCTCGGTTTAAAATTGCTGATGGGCAGAACCTTTTCACGTGAGATTGCGTCAGATACGTCCAGGGCTGTCCACCCATTGGTTGTTAACGAAACATTATTCAACGAGCTTGGAAAAGAAGCAAGGCTTGGTGAATTCTGCAAGCCGATAGAAGGAACGATTATCGGCGTGGTGAAAGATTACCACTTCGATGCCCTTTCCAAGAGAATAGAACCGGAAGAACATCGTCTCGCGCGCAGGGAATATCTCGGAAGCTTTATGTTCAAAGTAAGGGCGGGGATGATGCAGACAGCGATCGAAGATCTCCAAAAAGAATGGAAACTGGCAACAAATAACCTTCCCTTCCAATACACATTTCTTGACCAGTCGATTGCCAAAATGTATGACGCGGATACACGGTGGCAAAAGACTGTACAGTTCTCCTGCCTTTTTGCGATTGTCATTGCATGCATGGGACTCTTCGGGCTGTCAGCGATCAATGCTTCCAACAGGACCAAGGAGGTCGGTATCCGTAAAGTGTTGGGGGCAAACCTGGGCGATATTGTATCGACTCTTTCTTCGGGATTTTTTATCATGGTTGTGATTTCGATCACTATCGCTGCGCCGTTGGCCTGGTGGCTGATGAATGGATGGCTGCAAACCTTTGCCTATCGCATCGATCTAAGCTGGTGGATGTTTCTGGTCGTAGCCGTCGCCGCAATTTCCATCGCGATTGGTGCCGTCAGCTTTCACGCGATCCGAACTGCACAAATCAATCCTGTTAAAAGCCTTAGAATGGACTAAGGCCCCCGTGACAAATCATCCAATAAACTGATAGAAGATAATCCGTTGGGGAGTATCTTTATTGTCAATTGGCTTAGTATGAATATTAGGTTACGTGGCCTTTCCATGCTGCTGCTTATCTTGATCTGCGCATTTTCAGCAGATTCCCAAATTAATACGGACTCCTTGCAGAAAAAAATTATGGAATCTATCCAAAAAGGCTTTTCAAAAAAGGGAGTTCCGAGGTATTATGATTCGATGGATTTATACGGTCTGCGGACAACAAGAGACCTTAGTCGATTTCTCCAGGGGCTAAACGCCAACCTGGCAGCTGCAAAATCCACCGGCGATTTCGGCAGGCTCAGGGGTGGATATTACAAGCTTTCTTCCATAGACAGCATGCGTGGCAATTACAGAGGTGCTTATGAAAACTATAAATTATATTCACTTTATCGCGACAGCCTGCAAAAGAGAGAAACCGAACAAAAGGAGCTGCGGGCGAAAATGCAATTTGAGTTCGATAAAAGGCAGGCGGTTGCCAGAGCCGAGCAGGAAAAAAGAGAAGCCGAAGAGCGAAGAACAAAGAATATCCAGGAATTTACTATCGCTGGGTTAGCCATCCTCCTGGTTGTCATTTTTTTAATCGCATTTATTCAATGGCGAAACAGCCAGCAAAGAAAAAGAGCCAATGAACGTTTGCACGAACAAAAAATCAAAGTAGAGTCAGCTTTAACGGATTTGAAAGCTACCCAGCTACAACTCATCCAATCTGAGAAAATGGCTTCCCTGGGAGAATTAACCGCGGGGATTGCGCATGAGATTCAGAACCCTCTGAACTTTGTCAACAATTTCTCTGACGTCAACAGGGAATTGCTTACCGAATTGAGAATTGAAGTAGAAAAGGGGAACGTGGCGGAAGCCAAGGCCATTGCCAGCGATGTTATTGATAACGAAGAAAAGATCAATTATCATGGCCGCCGTGCAGATGCAATTGTGAAGGGCATGCTCCAGCATTCGAGAACTACCGCAGGCGCTAAAGAACCCACCGACATCAATGCGCTCGCTGATGAATTTCTGCAACTGGCTTTTCACGGTTACAGGGCGAAGGACAAGGAATTCAATGTGAAAATGGAAACCAATTTCGACAAAGGCCTCGAAAAAGTAAATGTTATACCCGAGGATATCGGCCGCGTCCTGTTGAACCTCTATAATAACGCGTTCTATGCCGTACGTGAGAAAAGGAAGACCATTGAAGGCAGCTATGCGCCGGTCATCAAAGTGTCAACGCGAAGGTCAAACAAGCAGGTCTCGATTACTGTTTTTGATAATGGAGCTGGTATTTCCCCGCAAATAGTTGAAAAGATTTTCCAGCCATTTTTTACTACTAAACCCGCCGGCCAGGGAACCGGGTTGGGCCTCAGCCTGAGTTACGACATTGTAAAAGCTCAGGGAGGCGAAATAAAAGTACAATCTAAGGAGGGGGAGTTTACCGAATTCACGGTATTATTGCCGGATGCCTAAGGCCTACGGCCTGCACCTTATGGTAGGGCCAATGTTCTCAGACTTCACTTCCCTTCCAACATTCATAACGATTAGAAAATCATCAGTATTCTATGGTTCCATAACCGTTGTGGAAGTCAAAGCAGGATTTTTGAATTCTACTAAATCACCAGCGTTCTTGCCGGGAATCAAAAAAAGTCTCACCGAAAGAGCTTTTGCCGTGTATTTCAGGGAAAGTGATGCAACATCAGCCATAATGTTCTCGACTGTCTGTCTCGATGTATTTCCGGGTAGTGGCACGACGTCGAGACCCGTGCCACTGACTGCAGAGTACAAAAGAAGCTCTTGCATGGTGAAATGTTTCTCCTTAGCGCGAGCAGCCAGGACTTTATCTTCAATAATTGGTAGCATCAATCCTGAATAGCCGCATTTTTTGACATCCAGGCTTTTCAGAACGTCCGTGATTAGCGCGCATGCGCTCAAGGTGGCAGAACTGCCGAAAGGCTGTTTGGAATAGGTCTCTATTGCCTCGCCAATGCTGGCGTCCAAACCTGGCGCAGGAGAATCGTCGATACCGTCGCAAGGCCAGTTGAGATTATTGGAGATTTCTTTGGCGATAGTTTGCACAGGAAGCAGGCTTCCTTCGAAGACTGATTTCAAGGTTTGCCTCGCCGTTGCAGGGTCGGAATCCTGCCTGAAGGCTTTCGTTACAAGGCCGGCTGACTCTAAGCCAATGCCAAAACTGTTTTTCCCCTCGTGAAATGCTGCAGGAAAAAATGGGATGTTCGACGGGCAGTTCGCTGAAGCGGTAAAACGGAAGCAGGTTTCGCCTCCATTTAATTTTGAAATTTTTGAAAGAATTTCAGATGCGGCCTTAATTGAATTAAAATGGATTCCTCTCTCATGAGAAGAGATGGAGAGACTGAAGCTGATGTTCTTAGTCATTTGAGTGAGCTTGTCGGCCCAGTCTCCAATGCCAGGCTGGTATTGATCAGGAGCCAAAACTTGGCCTATGGCAAGTATGACGTTGTTTTCCTCAACGATTCTGTCGAATCTTTTTAAGAAAGGCAGGGCGTCGTCGTACGAAAACGGCGGTATATATTCAAACAGATTCTGTGTGCTGACCCTTAGCGTTTGTACTTCATATCCCCTTTCGATGAATTTTTGTTTTGCCTTTAGCAGGAAATCAATGGCAGAATGTAATGCAGCAGTATCATGTAGGCTACTTAAAGTGACGCCGGCCGTGATGGCTCTAATCCTGAATCCGAATTTTGGCTTCTGGGCAAATAGGGCACAGGAGAAGATTAATAGCGAGAAAATCGAGACGAGTTTTTTGTCCATGAAAGTCAGTTATCGTTTACGTCGGTTACTTATCAATTCTAGCCCGCAAATAATTTTCAATGGTTCTGTAGTTTTCTTTCTTTTCTTCGTCGGTTTCCTCGGTCTGCATATACATTGCCCAGCCCAGTGGTGTACCACCATAAGTTTTATCGGTCGCATCCCGGCTTGCACCGGCATCAAGAAGGCGTTTTACGGTATCTAAGGAACCTGAAGAGACGGCCTGGTGCAGGAAGGTCGCGTGCGTGTGAAAACCGTGATCGACGTACCCGTTTGGATTTGCGCCAGATTTCAATAACATTTTAACCTTGTCTGCTTGGCCGTAAAATGCAGCCGCCATGAGCGCAACTTGTTTGTCATCCTGGTTGGCGCCGGGTTGCAGTTCATTTATATCGTCTGCGCGATCAAGGCAAACGGCTGCTGCCAAGGTCATTTTCCCGCCTCTTTTAAGGATGTGTTTTGCTGCTTCGAGATTTCCGTGAGTCAGCGCGCCGTGTACATCACCCGGAATGACTCCATTTTCCATCAAAAGATCCAGCAAGTCGTTTTGGACGCCACATTCGCGCGGGATTCGCCCCGTTTCGACCAAACTAAAAGTATAATTAACCTGTTTCTGGTAACTGTCATTGGCAAATTGCCGCGCGGACTTAATGAGCAACCGCGTTACTTCCATGATGTTTTCGGGAAGTTTATGATTCCGGATCGGATTGTCGGCAATAAACCACATTAAGTAGGGGTCCTTGAAATAACCTTCCTCATTTGGCGTAAGAAGCCTCTTCTTTATCAATTCGGGATGAGCCTGGATCAATTGTTCAAGCCGCGCGATGTTGCCCGAATCGATTGCTAAAACAGCTTCGAGAAACAGGGGATCGTCGATGTCCGATGTTCGCATGAATCCAAAATTGTTAATGACCAAGTTACGGCTTTAGCTCCGAATGGAACCTCGAGCGCATGCCGAACTTGTCCGTTAAGGCTGCGTAGTGACCAAAGGGAAGTGTATGCTGCGGATGGGTTACTGTGCCCGCCGGCTGAAATTTTCTCAAATCGATAACTACAAAACCAGCCTCTGAGATAGCAATATAAACTACGGCGGCAAATAAAAAACCCGCGGCTTGCGGGTTTAGGAGGTGGTATGGCGCTGGAGATCTGAGAAACTTGATTGATTATCTGCTGATGACGTTAGAATCATACTGCCGCGAAAGCGCATGAACTGTAGCAGAATCCGCTGGTTGACCGTAATTCAGGAACAACTCGAGGTTGTTGGTCTCGGCAGCGTTGATGTCGGCTGAATAAATCGAAAACCTAAAACCCAAATTAGCCGTCGAACTTGCAGCTAAGTCTACTCTGTAAGGCTCATCATCCATGTCTGTAGTCGAAGTATAGCCTGATTCAGCGTCAGCCTTAAAGACGTATTTTTTTCCAGGGTGGTCGATACTGTGAAAGGTCAACCTAAAGCTATAAGATGGAACCAAAGAAAAAGCCGATAGATCCACGGTGACTTTTTTCTTAATATAGCGCTGCGTCTTCAATATTGCTTTGCTGCCAAACATGACCTGGCTCGTTGCCGCTGAAGCTTTCGAGCCATCGTTTGCATTAAGCATTGACTTTT
>JAJPJP010000290.1 GCA_021324175.1 Chitinophagia bacterium | reverse complement strand
ATAGTCAGCAATATCTTTCTTGTCTCGGCCAGGAGATTTGCCGGAGTTGTGACATGATTAACGAGTCCCAGCCTCAAAGCCTCATTGGCATCAATCATATTTCCGGTCATGATCAGCTCCATGGCTTTCCCCTTTCCAATCAGGTGGGTTAGCCGCTGAGTTCCGCCATAACCAGGTACGAGTCCTAAATTGACTTCCGGCTGTCCGAATTTTGCCTGATCGCTGGCCAGGCGAAAATGGCATGCGATGGCCAACTCACAACCGCCGCCGAGCGCGAAACCATTGACTGCCGCCACTACCGGTTTGGGGCAATTTTCAATTCGATCAAAAACGTCGTGCTGCCCACGGCGTGCAAGTTCCTTTCCAGTCGCTGCATCCAGCGAGGTAAACTGGCTGATGTCAGCGCCGGCTACAAAAGCTTTGGGGCCACTGCCTGTAATGATCACGGCTCTAATATCAGCGTTGTCATAAACCGCGTCGAGCGCTGCCCTAAGATCGTCGATCACGGTTCCGTTTAGCGCATTCAGCTTGTCAGGCCGGTTAATGGTGATCGTTAGGATGTGTTCCGACAATTCAGTTAATAAGGTTTCGTAATTCATGGTTTCCATTTTAAAAATCACGATGTTCTCTGACCCATTCCTTTATATAAGCAGCGATATCGGTCGTGACAGAACCGGGCAGAAATAATTTACCCACGCCCATTTGATTTAATGCCCTGACGTCGTCATCAGGTATGATTCCGCCACCTGTTAGCAAAACATCATCCATTTTTCGCTCACGCATAAGCTGGATAATTTTCGGGAATACCGTCATGTGCGCCCCGCTAAGAATGCTGATTCCTATGGCATCGACATCTTCCTGGAGAGCTGCATTGACAACCATTTCAGGCGTCTGCCGGAGACCAGTATAAATGACTTCCATGCCGGCATCGCGAAGGGCTGTGGCGATCACTTTTGCACCGCGATCGTGGCCATCAAGCCCAACCTTGGCCACCAACACGCGAATGGGCCTTGTAATCTCTTTACTCATGCGGGAAATTCAGGGATCAAAAATAAACTTTTCACCATTTCACCTTTGCCTGGTCCTTGGCAAGCTTTTCCTTGAACATTTTCTGGAACGATGCGTTTCCCTTTCTAAATAAGATAATCAGGCTACCGTATTCGCGCGAATATGGGTTAGTGACACTGTCGACAACTTGCGCAAATTGAAAATCTTGAATAAAAGGATGCGTCATCTCCTGGCGGTCATCGGTAACCAGGACGAGATTTTCAAAACTTAGTGAATCAGGAATCCAGTATAGAAAACTGGCGTTGTCGCTGTACGCCTCGGGAATCCCGTAGTCGCGACCGTAATAATCCAGGGCACCGGCCTCACCATAATTGTCGCAGAAAATAATCGATTTTTTTTTCTCCGAACTGTCAAGCATGGCATATGCGTTCCCTGCTTTCGCGGCCATTTCTTTCCAGCCTAACATGTCAGCAAAATCTTGCGGTAACGGGTGATATTTCAAATCCTCCCACCTGAGAAAAACCGTCTTGTCCATTTTTGTAGTGCGATAATACGCGGCGAGCTTATCGGGTTTGAAAAATGGCATCATAAGCGGCACATAGAAATAGCCTGTTAATAAAATCGCGGCGACGACAATATAACGAACAAAACTCTTTCTTCCTGTCGTTCGCCTTTCCAATTGAAAGGATCCGAAGGCAAAGAGGATCGGGTAGGCACCGATTGTATAATAATTTTTCCCGCGGCCTATTAATAGGATCGCAAGAAGAAACAGGTAGGCGAGCCCGACAAACCGATAGGGTCGTCCCAGTTTTGTGAATAAAAGAAAAATCAGTGACATGATCCAAACAATCATCGCAGGGCCGTTCACGGCGAGCTGGTCAAACAAAAATCCAATGGGGTTGACGTACTGCAGTTGGTTTTTTTGCAATTCTTTCATATGGTAGACGATTGGAAAATGCCTCACATATTGCCATGCGAAGTTGGGCAAAAAGATGAGCAATCCAAGACCAGACGCAAACCAGAAATGTTTGTTGGAGAAAATTTTTCTTGGCCCCGCGACTAATAATCCCCCCACTACGCTGGTCACAAAGAAAGCCGCAGAATACTTGCTCATCATGCCGAGGCCTGCACTCACGCCAAATACATACAGCCAGCCGTTGCCTTCTGTTTGCACATATCGTACAAGACTGAAGGCGATCATCGTCCAGAAAAAGACTTCAAGGAAGTTCGGCTGAAAGAGAAATTGGACGCGTAGGAAAGCGCTAAAAATAAAGCATAGAAAACACAAAAAAATGGCAAATGACTTGCCTCCCATCGTCCGGATCGTCTTCGCTGCGACAACAAAAGTAATCGCGCCAACGAGCGAAGGCCAGAACTTAATCCAAAACGTGCCTCCGCCCAAGATGTTGGTCAGCCAGGCAAAGACGGAAAGCAGCGGCGGCACTTCCATAAAACCCCAGGCCATATGCCGGGCCTCCGCCAGGTACAGTAATTCATCGCGGTGAGGTTCATAAATCGGGTCTTGGAGAAGAAAAGGGATAACGAATTTCAACAAGGCGAAAAAAAAGATCAGCCTGTTGCTGTTCTTCATGGTCTAGTAATTTACAAGGAAAGATACAAAGTGGTTTTGAGATCGGGCGAACTCCCTCACACTGCCGGAAGAAGTTGCAGCAAGGATTTGATGCGTGAAATTGTCTCGACGCGGCCAAGCAGTGCGGCGATATCGAATACGCCCGGTCCGAATTTACCCCCGACGAGCATGATCCGGAATGGCAAGAGCAATTCACCTGGTTTTATCTGGCTGGCTGCTGCGAGCTCCTTGAAACCGAGTTCCAACGGCTCCGCCTCCCAGGAAGTTGCCAGCTCATAAATACTCATCAGTTCGACAAAAAACTGGTTTTTTGCTGCGGACCACTTTGGACTGACGGCAGCCAGGTCTATTGTAGCCGGTGCCTTGAAAAAGAAGCCAGCCTGCTGCGGAAAGTCCGTCAATAAATGACAGCGGTCCTTAACCAGTTCAATGATCCGGCTTAAGCGATGGGGATCGCCTGGATTGAGCCCCTGCTGAACAAAAAGGTCGCTGACCTGACCTTCGTACCTGCTAAGGGGTAAATTCCTGATCCATTCGTGGTTGAACCAAAGCGCTTTTTCGTAATTGAATTTAGCACCTCCCTTGTGGACCCGCTCCAAGGAAAAGGCGTCAATCAATTCCTGTAGCGTAAAAATCTCTTGCTCGGTTCCGGCATTCCAGCCCAACAAAGCGAGCATATTGACAAAGGCTTCGGGAAGAAACCCGCGTTCTTTGAATCCCTTCGTCTTCTCCCCGGTATTGGGATCGGTCCAGTCCATCGCAAAAACCGGGAATCCGAGACGATCGCCGTCGCGTTTGCTTAGTTTTCCGTGCCCATCGGGTTTCAGGATCAACGGCAGGTGCGCCCACGTCGGCATGTGATCGAGCCCGAAAAGCCACTGCCAAAGCAATACATGGACGGGAGCGCTGGGCAGCCATTCTTCACCCCTGAACACATGGCTGATTTGCATGAGGTGGTCGTCGACAACAACTGCCAGATGGTAGGTCGGCATATTGTCAGCTTTGAGTAATACTTTATCGTCAACCTGGCTCGTGTTAAAAGATACTTCGCCGCGAATCATGTCGTCGAAGCCCACTTCCTGGTTTTCCGGCATGCGAATCCGAATGACATGCCTTGTGCCGGCATCCAGGAGTTCTTGGATTGACAACTCATCCATGGTCAGCGAGTTCCGCAAATGTTTCCTTGCGTCATGATTATATTGGAAGTTGGGGAACTCTTTTCTCTTGGCTTCGAGTTCTTCCGGCGTGTCAAATGCGTAATAAGCGTGCCCCATTTTGACCAGCTCTTCCGCGTACCTGCGATAAGATGACTTTCGTTCGCTTTGCCTGTATGGCCCAAAACCTCCCCCTAGGAGGGGGCTTTCGTCAGGCTCGAGCCCGCACCACCTTAGCGTGTCATAGATGTATTCCTCTGCTCCCGGCACAAACCGGCTTTGATCGGTGTCTTCGATCCGAAGAATAAAATCGCCACCCTGTTGCCTGGCAAACAGGTAGTTGTAAAGAACGGTGCGTACACCGCCAAGATGCAGTCCCCCGGTTGGGCTCGGCGCAAATCTAACTCGGACGCGTTTGCTCATAGATCAGCAAAGATAATTCATTGCGGGAGAGGCAGGAAGGCAAGGGTGGGGCTGAAAATCCGCACTTTTTGCACTTTTTTGACGTTATTGGATAGTAATACCCGTATAATTGCGCCGGTGAAATATGCATTATCTATAATATTGGCACTTGCACTGGGCGGTGAATTCGCTATTTCCCAGATCACCTATGAGACGGTTTTTGTAGACTATGACTCCGCGTGGACTTATAAAAACCTCAAAATAGTTCCAATCAGGCCCAAGAATCGTCCCAACGGACTGGCTCCGATGCTCATCGATAACCCTGAGGTCGTCTCTCTGAGCCAGGCTATCAACAAGGGTTTTGCAACCATTTCTGAACGAGGCTCCGCCTCGACCGAAAATGTCCACTGGCTTCGAATTAACAATCAGTCGGATAAGTCCATTTTCGTTGGCTCGGGAGAAGTGATTTCCGGTGGCCGCCAGGACCGGATGGTGATGAAGGACACGATTCTTGTGCCGACAAAGCGCGACCAGTATATCCCCGTGATGTGCGTGGAGGAAGGACGGTGGAGTGATAAAGAAAAAAAGTTCGCATACAGTGATTTCGCCAATCCGCACCTGCGAAAGGTGCTTGACGTTGCAAAGAACCAGGTCCTGATTTGGAACGAAATCGACAACCAGCTTTCGACGGGCGACATCAAGAGCAATACGATGGCTTATCTTTCTCGCAGGATGAATAAAAAATTCATGGACATCGATAATGACTATTTCCAGTACTTCAAACAGAAATTCAAAAACAGCGACAGCACGATCGTCGGCTTTGTTTGCATGACCGGAAATAGAATCATCGGCAGCGACATTTTCGCCAACCGCTGGTTATTTTACAGCCAGCTCGAACCATTATTACGGGGATATATAGACGAAGTTTTCATTTATGGCGGCAAGGGAGCCTTTCCCGATGACAAGTTGCACGATTATATGGATAAGATACTGGCCAACGAAAAAACACAGGCAGAATTCGTAAACAAAAACGGCAAGATCTTCAGGTATCACGGCGACGTCATACACATCACTACCTACTAAAGAGCATCCACTTACTTTCAGTAATTTGCATCATGTTTTATTTTGTCAAGACGCCCTGGCTGCTCAAGAAATGCTATCCCGGATGCCTTTGGAACATGCCGCGATCTGAAAAAAAGATCTACCTGACCTTTGATGACGGGCCGCACCCCGAAGCCACGCCCTTTGTATTGGAACAGCTCGCGAAATACAATGCGAAAGCAACTTTTTTCTGCATAGGCAAAAATGTTCAGGAATATCCTGAAGTGTACAAAAGGATTCTGGAGGCAGGGCACCTCACGGGCAACCACACGCATAATCACCTCAACGGATGGCAGGTGACCGACAGAGAATATTTTGAAAATATTCGCTTGGCAAAAAAATATATTGATTCGAACCTTTTCCGGCCGCCTTATGGAAGAATTTCCCGTTTTCAGTTAAAAGCACTCACTGATTCCGCCAATTTTAAGGTCGTCATGTGGGACGTGCTCAGCGCAGATTTTGACCGCGAAGTAACGGCGGAAAAATGTGCATCAATTGTTAGAAAATATTCGGAGGAAGGCTCAATCGTCATTTTTCACGACAGCGAGAAAGCAATGCAGCGAATGCAGCATGCTTTGCCGGAGACCTTGGACTATTTTACAAAAAAAGGATTTAGATTCGAAACCCTGGATTATTAATTGTCATGAAAAACTGTGGGTAACCGTAGTAACAGAATGGTTCTTAAATAAATTGGGCCTGGGTAGACACCCTGGCCCGTTTTTAATCCGTACCCTATGAAAACTGCTTTAAAGGTAGAACTTTTTTTGATTCGACCAAACAATTTCGCTTTAGACAAAAAATTTAGCAGCCAGAATGGCTGTTAATTGTGTCATTACAACACTTTTCAAATCGACTTTTCATGGCATTTACAGATACACATTGCCACCTCTACCTGGAAGATTTTAAGGACGATATTGCAGACACTCTTAACCGGGCAGAAGCTGCCGGTGTGAGCCGTTTTTATATGCCCGCGATTGATAGCAGGACTCTGTTTTCGATGCTTGATTTAGAAAGTCGTTTTCCCGCGAAATGCTGGCCCATGGCGGGTTTGCACCCTTGCTCGGTCAAGGAAAACTACCAAGCTGAACTGTCACTGGTCAGGGAGCAAATTGACCAAAGAGCTTTTGCTGCCGTGGGTGAAATTGGCCTGGACTTTTATTGGGACAGATCATTTGATAACCAGCAAATTGAGGCTTTTGAGCAACAGGTCGACTGGGCCATTGAAAAGGACCTTGCCATCGTAATTCATTCCAGGGAATCCATGGAAACTTGTATCGAAATAGTTCAAAAAAAGCAGCACGGTAGCCTCAGAGGGATCTTTCATTGTTTCACCGGAAGCCTCGAAAATGCCAAAAAGATCATGGACCTCGGTTTCTTTATGGGTATTGGCGGAGTCCTTACTTACAAGAATTCTGGCCTTGCCGAAACGATCAAAAATGTACCGATGGAATTTATTGTGCTCGAAACGGACTCACCGTATCTCACGCCTGTGCCGTATCGTGGAAAAAGAAATGAAAGCAGTTATATTGCGATCATCGCAAAAAAACTTGCCGAGGTAAAAGGGATCGATATCACAGAAATCGAAAAAATTACGACGGACAACGCGCAAAAAATATTCAGAACCTGACACCTGAAAATTGTATTTTTGCTGCCCTTCGGAGGGGTGCAGGAGTGGTTGAACTGGCACGCCTGGAAAGTGTGTATAGGAGAAATCCTATCAAGGGTTCGAATCCCTTCCCCTCCGCT
>JAJPJP010000352.1 GCA_021324175.1 Chitinophagia bacterium | reverse complement strand
CCTTTGAGGTTGGGACAAGTTGTCACCAGTCCGGAGCTCGAGCAAGAAAAGCAGGCGTTTTATAGAATGGAATACTGGAACGCTATCAATGGCGATGACATTCCCTTGCAAGAGCTCGCTAATCAGGCATATGACCAGGCAGTCAATGGCGGTGACGAATCGTCTGAAAAAATCTTAAATCAATCGAAGCCATGAACAAAACAATATTTGCTATTTACCTGGCTTGTCTCACCTATGGCTGCAATGCTCAGACAACGGTCGTTTCCAATGGACAAAAAGGAGGGATCACAGCGGCAGGCGTTAGGGTGAATAAAGGAGCCGTCGCAGAACAAACCGATTCCTTAGCCTATTACAAAAAGCGAAGCGATAGTCTCTATTATGTAGTCTGGGCGAGGAACTACCGGCTTGACCGAATAAAATTTTACTGGGGGCTTTACAGGAAAAATCCGAAATACTTAAAGTTTCTGAATAGCTGGATCCAACGAGCGCTGAACTAATTGAAGATGTATACTAACCCTGGAGCCCCGGATTTGTGGTTTTTTATAGTTTTCCCATAAACCGTGGTTTGGTTAAAAACCGGGCGGTGTCTACCGCCTGGCAACGGAATTAAAACTCGTTTTTCATAAGTCAGAGGGTAATCACGCCCGGCTAATCCTGGCCGGGCTTTCCTAAACTTTTTCTTTTTGTGGTTTCAAGAGGTAACTCAGACCCCGCCTGTCCAGGTGGGGTTATTTTCTTTCGCCCGGAGATTGTCGCGCCTTTACTACAAATTGTTTTAGCGAATCACTGAAATCTCCAAATACGAGAAATGATGGAGCTTTAGCGAATGAAAAAATGAAGCTGGATTGATTGGTGGCAGGGCCAGCCAGGGGATCAGTCAGCACAGTAATGATATATTCCTTACCCTCGAACACATAGTTCCAATTTTGGGGATTGGTCATTGTCATGCTACCCGAATGCTCCCCGGACACTTCGCCCTGAACTTCTGGAATTTCACTATGTAAGTAGGCAAAATAGGGCATTTTCCAGGTTCCAATTTTTGGCTTCGCGATGTAGCTATTCCCTTTTACATCCAGCGTGAAATTGTCGGGTGTTGTAATGTCATCCTGATCAACTTTCACTGTTACCGGGCCTTTGAAAACTGGAGCGGTCGTTTTATTGTCGTTATAGTATTTTTTGGTTATTTTATCTCGACCTACTTTGTCTCCGTTCACTTTATCGCCGGCGATATTGTCGCCATGTGTATTTTGCTGCATGACTCCAGGTTTGGAGGAGTCAGCCGCGATCTGGATCATTTGATTTCCGGATCCATTTGTAAAAGAAGGCGACGAATCCTTACCGCCCGAAAGTCTCGTGATAAACAGTGTGGCGGCGGCCAGAAGAAGTGCCCAGATGAAGTTTGAAAGATTTTTAGAAAATGAACTCTGTTTGTGTACCGGATTGCCTCGATTTTTTAAGGTCCGGATAATTGAATAATGCATAATTAAAATTGTGAGGTGAACACAAGCTTGCGTGACCGCACAAAGAATCGCATGCGTTAAATATTCAAAATCAGCAAATGAAGAGAATATTTGTCCGTTCGAAGAAGAGGGCTTATTTTTGAACTGTCTAGATTCAAAATATTGCTTCGTCATCGTCAGCAAACGAATTCAGCCGTTGGAATAGAAATTTTGGCGGCTTTTTTCATTTTGTGACCTTGCAGTCGCTTACGAAGTTACGACAACCGTTTCGTCTTCGGCTGATGAGTAGCCCACATAAAATTCACAATATCGTCTTCCGGTCAGGCCAGCGGGTTATTGATCTTCCGGATCTGTTCATGCTGGCGCTTTTCCCTGTTAACATCATAGATTTTGATCACCATGGCCGTACTTGTATGCTCGTTCAACCTGGCTGCGGCCGCCTCATCGAGCGCGCTCACAATCTCCGTCGTATTTAGATGCTTCAAACTGTAGAAATCAGCTTGGATCTTCAACTTATCTTTCACGTGTCGGTACCAGCGCTTGTTGATCTGGTCTGGCCGGATTACGGCAGGTCCCGGCTTCAGGTCCCTGCTGAAAACGTAGTCCTCCGCCCCACAGGATTGCATTATTTCACGCCACAACGGTAGAGCGATGTCTTTTATCGTCCGATGTACTTCACGCCAGCTTTTGCCTTTTTTGACCGTATACTTCACTTTCTGACGCTCCAGGTCCACGTCCTTCCCCTGGATCTTTACCAACTCCGTGATCCGAGCGCCGGAGTGGAAGAAAATATGCATCAAGCGCCAAAAATTGTATTGGGTGGCACGAAGATGTCTATCAACTTCTTTGCGCTCCTGGTCGTTGAGTGTGACCCTGATTCTGCGCACGTATTGTTCCTTGTCGATCTCCCGGACCGGGTTATGCTCGAGCGCTTCTTCACGGATCAGGATTTTGAAAAGGCTCATGAGATAGGACCGGTATTTATTGAAGATGTGGGGACTCCAGTGTTCTTTGATTCTGCTGCACTCCCGGAGGATCCGAACGATGTATTTCCTCGAAACTTCTTTGATCGGCGTATACTGATAGGTCAAATTGTCGATCGCTTTTTTGATGAAGTTCATCATGCTTCGAACATCCTCGCGGGTAGAACGTTCGCACTTCAGATTCTTGACGGCGTAGTCCAGAGCATAAGGAAGATAGGTCTCCGGGGACAGTAATGTCTCGTCATGCTCGAATGGGCTGTACTTACCAGTGATGGGATTATAGCCTTTGACCTGGAGGAGATCCATTTCATATGCTAATAGGATCTCTGTGGCCTGTCGCCTGGCCAGCCAATACCGTTGATTGTTCATTCCCCTGACAGCCACCTGTTTGCCTTTCGGGAATGCATCTTTGTGGTCATGATCATGGAACCGGTATTTAATGTACCAAGGCTTTTTGACAGAAGCCCGTTCTGATCGCCAATTTGACGGAAATACAATAGGTTGACTGAAAGAGCAACCATTTGGGAGGTAGATTCTGGGCATAGTTACCGTATTAGTGGTAGAGTTTAGTGGTAGAGGTCAGCCTTTCCACTGTTGCCCAAAATTGAAGAAGAACTCAATGAAACCTACGCTAGTTAAGGGTTTAGGAGGATTTCATTTTTGTTGCGAAGGGAGGGTTCGAACCTCCGACCTTCGGGTTATGAGCCCGACGAGCTACCGCTGCTCTACTTCGCGATATAGGGACGCAAAGGTAACCGTATAAGAAATAATCGCCAAACAATTTTTGATTCTTCGCTTACCTTTGCCGCTCTTTATGAAAAGCGGATTTGTCGGAATTTTCGGAAAGCCAAACGCAGGGAAAAGCACACTTCTGAATGCACTTGTTGGGGAGAAGCTGGCCATCGTCTCGCCAAAGGTCCAGACGACCCGGCACCGGATCAAGGGTATCCTGACAGGCACTGATTGCCAAATCATTTTTTCTGATACGCCGGGGATTATCGAACCGAAATACCGTCTTCACGAGAAAATGATGGAAGTAGTCCGTGCATCCTTGTCGGACGCCGATCTTGTTCTTTTGGTGGTTGACGTTGCGGATAATCCTGTCGAAAACGATGAAATGTTTAAAATGCTCTCTATCCACTGCCCTGCTGTACTTGTCGTTAACAAAGTAGATCTTGTCAGCACAGAAAGAGCCACAGAAACAACCAATTTTTTTCGAAACAAAACATACATTTCCGATGTCGTCGCGATTTCAGCTCTTCATCAGAAAGGTATTGATGAATTAATCGAGGCTGTTAAACGGCGCCTTCCGGAAGGCGCACCCTATTTTGACAGCGACAGCCTTACGGATCTGCCGGTAAAGTTCTTTGTTGGGGAAATCATTCGAGAAAAAATATTCTTCCTCTATGAAGAGGAGATACCTTACCAGGCAACGGTAGTGATCCAGGAATTCAAGGACAAATCTTCCCTTGTAAAGATCAGGGCGGACATCGTTGTACAGCGCGAGACTCAAAAAGGCATCATCCTGGGCGAGAAGGGGGCAACGATCAAGCGCCTGGGTATTGAATCAAGAAAAGAGATAGAGGCCTTCGTGGGTAAGAAAGTTTTTCTTGAGCTTTTTGTCAAGGTAAGGCCGAAATGGAGGGAAAACGACCTTTATCTCAGAGAGTATGGATACTGAGGCGCAAGAAAGCCAGACTGGCAGCGACCGTTGAAACGGGAGCTGGCAAACTTTCTTTAGATGTTGCTGAAATTAAGACGGGGAAAAAATATAATTGGCATATCATGAGTTTTACGGTAGCAATCGTCGGCCGCCCGAATGTAGGTAAAAGCACCTTTTTTAACCGGTTGCTTGAGCAGCGCAAGGCAATAGTCGATGACACCAGCGGCGTAACGCGCGACAGGCAATACGGAATCGCTGATTGGAACGGAAAAACCTTCAATGTTATCGATACTGGAGGCTTCGTGCCGCAGAGCGACGATATATTTGAGCGTGAGATTAAAAAACAGGTATTGATTGCTCTTGAGGAGGCAAGTGCGGTTGTCTTTATGGTCGACACTGCCACAGGTATTACCACCCTGGACGATGCCATGGCCGATATCCTACGCCGAAGCGACAAACCTGTATTTCTAGTTGTAAATAAGGTCGACAATAGCGAAAGGCTCCTTGAAGCCACTGAGTTTTACAGCCTGGGGTTTGAGCACATTTATTTTATATCCGCGATGACCGGAAGTGGCACAGGTGAATTACTTGACGCAATTTCCTCGCTTATTGGGGAAGATGCACAGGCAATAGACGAATCAGGACTTCCCAAATTTGCCATCATCGGCCAGCCCAACGTTGGCAAGTCCTCGCTGCTTAACGCCCTGACCGGCCAGGAGAGGACAATTGTCAGCAACATTCCCGGCACGACCCGGGATACGATCCATACTCATTACAATTTGTTCAATAAGGAATTCATGTTGATCGACACAGCTGGTATTCGTCGAAAAACCAAAGTGCACGAAGATCTCGAATTCTATTCGGTCATCCGCGCAATCAAGGCAATGGATGAAGCTGATGTATGCTTGCTGCTTTTGGATGCCGAAAAAGGCATCACTGCGCAAGACCTGAATATCTTCAGTCTGGCTGCCAAAAAAGGGAAGGGCATTGTGATCCTTGTTAACAAGTGGGACCTGATTGGTAAAGAAACCAACAGTGCGAAGGAATATGAAAAAGAATTGATGAAGAAGCTTGCGCCTTTCACAGACGTACCGATCCTATTTGTATCGGCCACCGAAAAACTCCGGATCTATAAAGCCATCGAGATTGCACTTGACGTATTTCAAAACCGGTCGCGGAAAATCGCGACCTCTGAGCTTAATGAGGTGATGCAAAAGGCCGTAGAAGCATACCATGCTCCCGTTGTGCGTGGGCACTCTATAAAAATCAAGTACGTTACCCAGCTCCCGACAAATACGCCTTCATTTGCTTTTTTTGCCAATTATCCAGAGGACATTAAGACGCCTTACCGGAATTACCTCGAAAACCAAATGAGAAAAAATTTCAAATTTACAGGGGTGCCCATCAGGATTTATTTCCGGAAAAAATAGTCTACCGACCGCGAAATAATTGCTCTTACAGGTTTTTAGATACCATTTTTACCTGCCTTTTATATTCCAGGAGCCTGTCGACCTGTAGCCGGACAAAGGCATTTTTGCGGAGGGACCCGGTTACTTTGTTCATTTCTGCGGAATTTCGATAGGTCATCTTCCTGAAAGGATTCGTATAATCCTTTGCCCTGGAATCATGAATGCATTTTGTGATCCATTCTTCCGTGGCGATGCTGCCTTGGAGCAATGACGAGAGATCCTTGGCGCTAAGCCGTCCAATGTCGATACCGTGTACTTTTTTTAATGCTGCCAGCGAATGAAGGAACTTATGCTTATTATATTCCGCCGCTTCCTTCTCATAAAATAAATGTACGCCACCCCACCCATCAATCTTCTTAGCGTGGACCTTTTGCAGGAATCTTTCAACATGGGCTTCGGGAATCAACTGGCCACCAACGTTCAACCATTTAGTCAGCGTCGTCCGTGGTGGAATGTTCTTGCTAAGCTGCGCCATGCTTCCCTTCCAGCCGACGCCAAGGATATTCAACAGTTGCCGGATAGCATAATATTTGACAAGGTCGCGGAAAAGATGGTAAGCCCGGTAGACCTTTATGAGTCTTGTCTTTCTTTTACTGTTCTCAGCTCCATCCGCGAAGATTGCCAGGCCGTCAACCACATCCTGGCTTTCTTCCAGCAGGCCTGCGCCGAGCTTCATTAATTGATTCGCAGAAAACTTCTTCCCTTTTTCATGGACAGCATGGTATGCCATCCCGGTATTCAGCTCCAGCAAATCCAGCGCACCAAGAATTTCATTTATCGTATCCGGGGCGAGGAAGTCATATTCCAACACTTGTGTTTTATCGTAACGTTTATCGCGGTCCTTGTATTTCCATGCATTTCTCGCGAGCGCATACATGTTATACATAAACCAGTAAGCAGGCATGATCACCAGCTCATTTTGGCTCTCGTTATTGCTGACCAGGGAAAAAGGAAAGCGTATATCCAACTCAGCCGGATAAGCGCCTTTGGCCAAAATACAGAACGATGCAAACCGGGAATTATGTTTTAGACTCACGCTCAGGCCCGGCCAGAAACCTCTTCCTGCAATTATCTCACCGTCAGGACTTCGTGAATTGTGATTGGAGCCTATCGTCGCACCTGCAGCCATGTTACTTTGACCATTGACCAGGGCAGCACAGAGAAAGGAATTATTATGGTGTTGTTCATGCGCTGGAAAAATCAACGAATTCAGTACCTCGCAACACGAAATTGTCGAATTATTTCCCAGGTATGAGTTAATCAGTCTTGCACCATATTTAAGCTGGGAATTGGAGGCCAGAATAAAGCGGACTGCTTTAACCCCATAAAAAATCCGGCAACCATAATCTACGATTCCGTTGACCAGCTCGCAGCCTTCCCCAATTTGAGATTTTGCTTCTGCCGACGAATTAATCGTAAGATTTTTTAGTTTGTTTGCCCCTTTCAAATACGCGTCGCTTCCGATTATTACATCCTTGATGATCCGGCAATTCTTGATCACCGTACGGTCCCCAATCATACCGTAATATCCCCTTCTGTCGTCAAATTTCTTTTCTGTAAATTGGGTAAATCGTTCCTGAACTAATCTGTCGTCCCGAAAACGGCTCCAAAGAAACGCATCGCCGGGTAGCATTCCGTCAAATGGAATAACAGATCTGCCGCCATTCTCGTTGCAAATCTCCAATCTGATACGGACAGACTCCGATTCTCCTTCTTTGAGAATGCCATTACCGAATTTGGAATGATCGGTCGTTGCAACCTCGTTGGTATTGACGATCATGACCTCGTTGCCGACGATATAATGCGAAAGATAGTTGACATTATCGATGACAACATTGTCTCCAAAATCAGTGCTGATTATGGTACTGTTGTATAAACCAACGGGCCGTCTGAGGTTGTTGAATTCCAAATAAAGGGGCTCCAGCTTACCGATCCGCACAAGTCCAAAGAATTTGCAATCCATTACAAGGTCGGCAGTAAACGCATTTGAAACGAGCACAAGGTTCCATTCGTCCGAAGTATTGCGATTGCGGACGAGGGTTTCAATTTCGCCCGCTGTGAGATGCCGGTAGGCGATGCCATTCTTGTTTTGTTCATTGCGTAGGTAGTATTCGTCTTTGCCTTTTGGCAGGTATTG
>JAJPJP010000355.1 GCA_021324175.1 Chitinophagia bacterium | reverse complement strand
GTTACAGATATATTAGCGTAAATACTTGATTATACATTTGATGATAAATCAAAAGTGTAACATCAAGAACTATAAATCCTGTAACATCATGAGGTATAAATTGACAGTTTCCCAAAGATCTGAATTTTTCTTTCAGGTCAAGCGTCACCAGGAATATGATGATTCAAATAGTGTTGACCTTCAATTACCTATCGACAAAATCTTTTGACGTAGATCAACCTGTCCTGCAACCTTCTTAATGATGGCAGGCCCGATTCTCTTTTTACAAAATCTGCAAGTTGCAGCCGCAGCCAAAATGTGCAGGGAATATCTGGTTATTATTTGAATATCTCTTTTTTCACCGGCAGACGGACATGGGCACCATCTAAGCGGGACAGGTTCGCTAAAATGTCGATAGCCTTGTTGCGAACTCCTCAAGAACCGCAAATTAGCAGGGAGATCAGCATTGCCGGCGGCGGCCGCTAGCATGCCAATTGTCCCGTTTTCTTGCCAGATACTCATTGACGCTTTCTTCTCCCGAAGTGCGACCCTAGTTTTATTCCATCAAATACTCAACTATGAAGTTCCTAAAACCAGGATATATTCTGAGTGGCTCGATGATGTTATTCGTCATCCTCTCCTGTTCAAAACTGCCTTGGCTACCGGTAAATCCTGGCGGTGTCCCTATTTGGGGTCAGGCGCCTGGCGGTGGCACACCGACGGATTCAATCGTGTATACGAATGTCGATCCTGATTCCTTGTTGCTGGGTTTCGATACCAGCTATCTGGACCTAAATAAAGATGGCCGCCCTGATTTTATTTTTCAACGACATTCTTATGAAGAACTCTGTTCAGACGATCTCCTGGGACTCTTGGGTGATTATACATCGCTTACCATTGCGCCGGCCTCAGGACAAGATGCAGTCATGATAGACGGGTCATATGCGAGGGCGCTTGACAGCGGTACGCTTATCCTACCGGATTCCAATTGGGCGATTAGCGGTCAAGTATTGATCTTAGGTGGGGTCGGCGGCAGTGGCCATTGTTTGATCGCTGGGGGTGTTCGTGGCAACTGGTGGAATCTTTCTGATAAATATCTGGGGCTAAGAATGACCAAAGGCAACAATTTCTATTACGGATGGGCGCGGCTGACCTCGACGTATTCGATAAAGCCGAATATTCCTTTTTCCCTGGTTCCCGGCGCGCTTATACTGAAAGATTATGCCTACAATAAGATCCCGGGTCGTCCTTTATATGCGGGGCAAATGCACTAAGAATAATCTGATTAAACTGAGGTTAGTTTCTCTGACGATGAAACTTGATGCTTTGCTTTGATTTGTTGTCAACGGCGAGTGCTACCTTAGGATTCAAAAGAAGCAAGTGGTGAATTTCAACTGCCGCCTTAGGCCCTTTTTTTGTTCCTGCACGCTGTTGTCCTTTACGATCGTATACTGCCAGGCACCCTATTACCCTGATTCCCTCTGGCAATTTAAGAAACCTGCCGAGGTAAGAATGGATGCCCTTCGCCTGGACAGCGCAGTCAATTTTGCCGTGAAGAACGACAGCAAGACGAACTACAATCTGAAAATCGCCGACATGGAGGCCTATGGAAGCGAGCCCAATTACAGAATTCTTGGGCCCATGAAAGACAGGGGAGGCCCCGCAGGAATGATCATTCGTCATGGCTTTATCGTAGCTGAATGGGGAGATGTCAAAAGAGTGGACATGACTTTTAGCGCCACAAAAAGTTATTTGTCGACGGTGGCAGGGCTGGCAGTAGACAACGGGTTAATTAAAAACGTCGATGATTTGGTTAATGAATATGTGACTGATGGCACCTATGAAGGAATGCATAATTCAAAGGTCACCTGGCGACACTTGCTTACGCAATCTTCTGACTGGTCAGGCTGCCTTTTTGATATTTGTGATTGGGCGGATAGGCCTGTTCCGGCGGACGGCGGTATCGATGAATGGAAAAACAGGAAGCTCTTTGATCCGGGCACTCATTTTAAATACAACGATGTTCGCGTGAACCTCCTTGCTTACTCGCTATTGCAGGTGTGGCGGAAACCTCTGCCCGTTGTTTTAAAAGAGAGGATCATGGATCCGATTGGCGCTTCGACAACCTGGCGCTGGTATGGATACGAAAATTCATTTGTCAATATCGACGGCGTCATGACGCAGTCGGTCAGCGGGGGTGGTCACTTCGGAGGAGGATTGTTCATCAGTACGATGGATCACGCGCGGTTTGGACTGTTATTTCTTAGAAAAGGCCGATGGAAGAACATTCAACTCATTTCTGAAAATTGGGTAAAGGCGGTTCAACAACCATCGGCAGCCAATAAATCTTATGGTTTTATGTGGTGGCTCAATGCTGATCTCAGGTATAAAACTGTTCCCCAAAATATTTACATGGCAGAAGGTTTCGGGGGCAACTTTGTTATTATAGACAATGAAGATGATTTGGTGATGGTAGCGCGCTGGCTTGAACCTTCAAAAGTCGGCGAATTTATCAGGCTGGTTATTGATGCGGTGGAAAGATAAAGCTGCCTGAAATTGCTGGTCTGCAGCAGGAAAACAGACATTGTGACCAAGGGCATCACTTTCTAGGAAGCATAAGTTTTATTCAGCCAGTCAACAATCTCTTCCCAGCATTCGAGCGGAATTTTTGCATGGGTGGCATTTTTCATCACAAAAAACTGTTTTTTGTCGCCGGGAATCAGGTCGTATAATTCTCTTACTTTATCAATCTCGAACAGTTCGTCCTTGTCACCAACGCCGACCAAGACAGGGATATTTAG
>JAJPJP010000428.1 GCA_021324175.1 Chitinophagia bacterium | reverse complement strand
TTTTATTTCTTTTCGAGTCTAACCAGGTCGAAAGGATAGGAAGTGAAAGACTGAAGCGTCAGATGATGAAAAGCCTGTGCAGCCTTTTTGATTGCCCGTGGGCTGTGAAGGAAAATTGTCTGCGAATGATTTTTATAATTCAGCATATAGGATATTGGCCCGCCAAAGACCATGTGTCTCAAATACGCCGCCGGTCTGCTTCGAATATTTTTCCAGAAGTCATAGCGCAATACCAGGGCAAACAAATAGCCGCCGGGTTTTATAATAACAGATAGCCTGTTGAAAAGGTTATTGATGTCGCTGATGCAATTCAGGACGGCAAAATTGCAAAGCGCGGCATCTATTTTTTGCGAAAAAGTATGGCAGGTTTCCCATTGCGTAAAGTCTGTATCAGGGGCCTCAAGGAAGCGGACTCTGCCTGCGGGGATGGTCTTAACGGACAGATCAATTGCCCTTTTTCGCATTTCTTCAGAAGGTTCGCAAAAGATCACGTGATAATGATTTTCGCTCAGCCATCCAAGATCGAGGCCGGTCCCTCCGCCGAAGTCAAGGACCCATCCGCCGGGCACTGCGCTGCAGAATTCGGATGCAACTTTTTCGCGAATTTCCCTGTTGAAAGGTTCTTCCAGAAGCATAGCATCATATTCTGCTGCAATCGCATTATAGTAGGCGGTGCTTTGCATCAAGTCTTGTCCGGTGATCATTTTCATTAGCCTGTCAATTAAAAAGTAGCATGATCTGTTTTGCCGAACTGGATATTGAATTTGCCAGGACCGGCGAGTGATCAAGCGCGGGATCCTTTAAAAGGCTGAGCGTTTTTTTTACCATCTCTCCCTCATTCGACACGACGTGCCAGTGATCAATGGAATAGTTCATGGGCTGGCAGAAACTGACAACGTGCGCGCCCGCAAATAAGGCTTCGAGGCAGGCGGTGCTGAAACCTTCATAGGACGAGGGATGTAAAAAGACCCTGGTCCTTCGCATCAGTGTCAATACCTGGCCATGCTCGATTTCGCGAGTTAGCCGGATCCGCTCTTTCATGCCGGCCAGCCTGATGGACTCCCTCAGCGCAGGTTCTTCCTTGCCGCTGCCGCATAGCATGGCATTGATTCCAGGCATGTCCTTTGCCAGGGTTTCGATAACACGGACGAAAATGTCATACTGTTTCAAAGGGATCAGGGAACCGGAACCACAAATGTCCACGTCGCGTTTCATGTCTGTTTCCGGAAAGCTGCCTGGATCGATTCCGTTGGCGACGATGTACTGCGGGTTAACACCATAGTTGCGCAAAAACTCTGCCGCCAGTGAATCTGACATCGCGATGAGTTCCCCGGGACTTGGCCTGATCAGCCTGATCATTCTGTTTCCTTTCCTGGCATCCTGGCCCAGGATCCAGCAGTAGTGTTTGAGCCGGTATTTTTTTGCAAATGTTTTTCCGAGAAGCGCCGTCTCCGTGCACCAGAAGCTCAAAAGCCCGAGCACCTCCTCTTTTTCGTTGATTTCCTTGAGAGATCCCCAGACCCGCCTCCACATCGACAGTCTCGAGATCCTTCCACGTTTTTTCTTGCCAAAGCTGATCACCCGGTTTTGATGCCAGTGATATTCCCGCGCAGGAAACGGGTATTCAAAAGCAAATATGACGACCTGAAGGTCCGGGCGATGGCGATTTAATGCCAGGACAAAGGATTGCTGCGCGGGGAGGCAGGTGCTGTCCTGCTCGCTGACGGCGAACCCGGGAGAAAGAATGATCAGTGTTTTAGCGCCCGGCCTCATGTCAAAAAAATAATTTTATCGCAATAGTCCAGACTGCTTTTGCGATGGGTGACCATGATGACCATTTTACCTTCCCGCGCGTGCTGCTGAAGCCATTTCATCATTTTTTTTTCTGCTGCTTCGTCGAGTTCCGAAAAAGGTTCATCGAGGATGATACAGCCGGATTTTTTGTATAGCGTCCTGGCGAATATGATCCGCTGACGTTCACCCCCGCTCATATTTTTGCCATTTTCTTCGATCATATAGTTCAACCCTTCCGCGTGAGAAGCGCAAATTTTATTGACGCCTGAAATGTCGATCACTGCATTTAATTTTTCGCCCACGGGATCGTTCCCGAAAACAATATTTTCTTGAATGGTATCATTAATAAAAAACGGCTGTTGCTTGGCATAGGCAATGTCTGCCAGGTAACCCAGGCGGGATTCTCTTCCTGAGTCCGCTCCATTGATTTTAATCATCCCCGATTCCGGTTGCAGAAAGCCAAGCAAAAGGTTAAGTATGGTCGTTTTGCCTGTACCGGAATCTCCACTGATGCCAACCAGTTCCCCCCGAAATATCGAGAAATTCTGATCCTGAATGATCTTCCTGTCGCGATAATTGAAACAGACATTATTGAATTCTATCGAATGAATCATGGCATTCGATTGACCATCTGCGACGATGCGGTCATAGTTGTTTTCAATTAAATCAGAAACGGTAAAAGAGTAAGTCCTGATCTGGCCGGCACTGTTCAAAATCTTAACGATTCCTGGAATTATCTTGTAGGCGGCTCCCATGAATGCTCCGACCAGCAGGATGACCTGGGCTGACTGGGTTTCCCGCCTGGTGACAATGGTCAACGCGCAAAGCCCAAGAACGGCAAAGATTTCGATCAGTCTTGACGGAAAACTTTGGATGGTCTGCTGGCCCGCCAGGTACAGGTTCATCTTTTTTTGATAGCCGGCGAATCGATCCGTAAAGAATTTCTTGTTTGAAAATACATGGCTTTCGACAAATGCATTCAATGCTTCATAGAGGTGCTGAATGGTTTTTTCGCCGTTAAGTTTCGCTTCAAATCGCAGCCTCTCCAGTCTTTTCTTTAACAGCAGGACAACGAGGATGGCGGGAGGCAGTACGACCAGGACCAGGAGAAGAAAAAGGCTGGCGTTGAAAAACAGGATCATGGCGACGGTAACGACGATCAGGGCTGTTTGCGATACAATCTGTTGAAAATTGAGCAGGACGTATTGACCAAACTGGATGGCCTGTTGGCTGATTTTCCGGATATGAACCGAGGAGTCGACGTTGGAATAATTGCGGAAATCGGAATCAAGATAGGCTTCCAGCAAGTCACTTGAAATCCGCCAGGCTACCTGGTAAATGAAGTGGTTTTCCCAGCGAATGATCAAAAACCCTAAGCCGTTCTTTGCAGCAAAAAGCAGAAAAAACAGCAGGATGGATTCGTAAAAGTGCCGGCTGACCAGGTTTTCCAAAAAAACCCAGTGCGACGATGTGTCGACCGGCCGGGTATACACATTGACCATGATGACCAAGGCGGCCAAAAACACCACATCGAGAATATTGATCAGCAGATCAGCAAGCGTTAAAATAATGAGTTTCGCCTTTTCAGGTCCCAGGAGAATCAAAAAAATATTGCTGGCTACCTTTTTCAAGTGGTGGGCAATAAAATGGCAGTTAAAAATGGGGTGAATATAGAAAATTCCTAGCGGCTTGCCATGCGGCGAAAGGTCCGGAAGATAATCCTGATCTCCATGCTGAGGGACCAGTTTTTGATGTAAATTAAATCAAACAGCAATCGGTCCTCTACCTGTCGCATATTGTCTGTTGCGCCAAAATTTCCCAGTGATTGGGAGAGCCCGGTAATGCCCGGTCTCACTTCATTTCGCAAATTCCATTCGTTTATCCGTTTTTGGAATTGTTTGTTCTCAGCAATCATATGCGGCCTGGGGCCAATCAGCGACATATCTCCGAGAATGACGTTAATCAGTTGTGGAAGTTCGTCGATATGATAGCGCCTGAGGAATCTTCCAACATGGGTGATGCGAATATCCTCTTCCACCGTCGGACGGGTATCTGCCTCTTCATTAACCTCCATGGTCCTGAATTTGATGCAACCGAATATTTTGCCATTCCTTTTATGTCTTCGCTGGATAAAGAATACCGGTCCCGCCGAATCCGTTTTGATTAAAATTGCCAGGATTGGCAACATCCAGGGAAAAACAAGTAAAACCATTAATGTCGAGGCAATGACATCAGCCGTGCGCTTGAGCCATTGATGATAAGGATTTTTCAACGGTGAGGGCCTCCTGACAAGCTTTTGCAGGAGCGCTTTTGTGTGACTCTTATGGCTGGGGATTGTTTTGGTGGTTGCGATCGCCCTATCCGGCAAACCGGTAGGATATCCTGCAGGTAATTGTTTTGTTTGAAGTCGAGCGCTTACGATATCAGCTTTCATGAGCAGGATCTATTTTTAAAATTGAATGAGCGCGAGCCATGATGCTGCCAAATGGCACGTGGTTGTGCCACGGGGCCTGGTTTTTCGTTGCATCGATTTTTATCATCCCGATCGGTGTCGCCGGAATGGAGCTGACCGTCGGCTTTTCACGATATTTCATGTTAAGTTTCATTGTTAGCTGCTTATATATACGTAAACACCAGGCTTCAGGTCTGATTGCGGGGCGGCAGATTGGCCAATTATTACCTTTTTTTTAACGCGATTATTCAGCGGGGGTGCGGGCGATGATCATCATGCAATTGAGACAAAAAGAACACAACCGGCGATGCTCCCAACCCCCGTATTGTCATCATCAAATGCCCGGATGCTAAAAAATTTTCTTGACGAAACTCACGTAGATCCCCGTGCTCCAAATTGACAGGCTCCCTATCCCCATTCCTTGCACCGGAATCTTCAGATAAGGTTCCACCCTGAGGCTGCCTGCTTTTCCAAGCGTATGCATATAACCTCCACTCAAATTGATGACACCAAACCAGGTCGTCGAGGAGTTGGTATAAGATTTCATTCCCCAAATCGGCCACCCGGCAGATGTATAACTATAGTCATAGTTTTCCTTTTTCATAAAATAGGATGATGTTCCAAGCGTGGAAAACCAATTGCTTTTGGCGGTGGAAGTCCAATTGTATTTTACATTAATCGGCCATTCAAACATATAGCAGTCACCTGTAGCGCTATTGATGGTTACACCGGCCGGGATGTCAATCTTTTTTGTACTGAAATATTTACCATCGGTGTAATAGAATTTCTTGTCAAACAGGAGTCCGCTTTCAACACTTAGCCGGTTGTTTAGCTGGTACCCAACCAGCACGCCTGCACTATAGCCCGTATGCTGGATTTCCTGGAACCTGACCGTACTAACGTCTCCTCCGGCAAGAATACCGGCATACAGGAAATGATGCGAGGTCGATTTGGAATCGATCGTTTTTTTTGCAGCCGGTACGGATGCAACCTGCCTGGCAGAATCCGTTTTTGGCGAAGCCGGTTTAGTCGCCGGGCTCATCGACGAAGTCAAATTATTTCCAGGAGCCTTGTCCACTGTTTTTGCGGGTGTTTCAGATGACTGATCACTCAAGCTGACGCCATCTTTCCCCGCAGGCGGCGCTTCATTTTTTGTCACT
The DNA here is from genome assembly GCA_021324175.1 of Chitinophagia bacterium. Lineage (GTDB taxonomy): Bacteria > Bacteroidota > Bacteroidia > Chitinophagales > Chitinophagaceae > Puia. The sequence continues at coordinate 51 of JAJPJP010000428.1, read as the reverse complement.
TGTCCTGCCACTTGATCAGGATGGGTCGCTTTCGGTAATCCGTTGGCGGTT
>JAJPJP010000307.1 GCA_021324175.1 Chitinophagia bacterium | reverse complement strand
GCCGGTAATTTTAAAATCCTCATTTCATTCTATTTTATGGTTAATTAAGTCAAATTTTTTTGTTATCAAATCACAGATTTTATTTTCTTATTCTTTTATAGTAACTCCTCGCCAATCCATTGCTTTGTATTTCCGTTTTTGTATGCGCGAATTGAAGATCATTTTGGATATAACCAAATAGTGGGATGCCACTTCCAATGAGTATAGGAGCCTTTGCAATAATTAACTCGTCAACCAGATCTTCTTTTAAAAACTCTTGAATCACTACTCCACCATCAATATATATGTTGACAATGCCCATGGCTGCAAGATGGACCAGTAAATCTTTTGGTCTCATCGAAAGAATAATTACTTTCCCTTTTAGAGAATCTGGGGCTTTTTTAATAGCATTGCTTAAGACAAATACATTTTTTGTATACGGCCACGCAGAAAAAGTAAGTACCGTTTCAAAAGTCCGCCTGCCTATTACGATCGCATCTATTGTGCTTAAGAATTCCTCATAAGCTTTGGTAGCTTCATCGTTGGCAAATTGGCTTAGCCAATTGAAGTCTCCATCCATTCTTGCGATAAAACCATCAAGGCTGGTACCAATATAAACTTTCGTATTCATTTTACAGTTATTATTGACCAATGCGCACTTAGTAACCGCCAACTTTTAGCTGTCTGCTCACCGATCGCTCTAAAAAACCCACCTGATTGGCCCCGTTCTAGGCAGGTTTAAAAAATGTCTTTTGAAATCATCGTGGAATTATAAACAAATGAATATGCAACAAACCGAAAATGATGCGTAAACGATAAGGGGGTTTTCATGGCATTTTCATTAACGTTCAAAACGGGATAACCTACCGGGCTTTTTGAAATGGAGAGTTTGGAATTCGGGTATATTTCCTTAAATTTTTCCAGGGCAAAAGCCCTTACGCTTTCAGACTGGCACGCAGGACTAACATCATAAATATATTTTATACCCCACCATATATCGTCGAAATTTTCAGTCTCGCTGACAACCGTATATATGATTTCATTATAGACTTTTGACCTTGAATAATATTGGCCGGTTTCAGTATTTATAATACAACAATAGCAATCTTTCTTTTTTAAAGAAAAATTTTCACACTCCCTTTCCTCAAAAACGGGCAAATGATCTTCCAACGGGCTGCTAATTAGGCCCGTGATTATTCTTTTTGGAGAAAACACAAGCAGGGGAAAACGCCTCTTAGAAAATTTATATACTGATTCTTTAACAGACCAGAGCAACCAAATGAAATTTTCAAAAGGGAGATTGACCAAGCCATTAGTTAAATATCCATCTGTTTCAGCTTGTGAAAGAATTTTCGAATAGAACCTTTCCTGTTTTGTGCGTTGTACATCAATTCTGGATAAATCAATAATATCGTTTCCTGTACTTATCAATTTGGAGAGCCCATCTTTTCTATAATTACATCAATACAATTACCCACATTGCTGATTCTTTCTGCAGAATCCATATCAATTTCAATATGGTACTGGTTTTCTGCATCAATAATAATATCTACCAAATTGGCTGAGTTTATTTTTAAATCTTTAATTAAATCTGTCTGTTCATTAATATTATTCAATGCTTCTTTATTTAGAGTATAAGGTACCAGAACTTTCTTAAGTTCATTCAGGATTACTTGTCTATCCATTTTTTTCATATTTAGAAAAAACTAAGCAGGTATTAACATCACCAAAGCCAAAATTGGCTTTAGCGGCAATTTTTATGTCTTTAGATATACATTTTGTTGGTAGGCGTTCCAAACTTACAATTTTAGCAATTTCAGGATTTGGATCCTCTAAATTTATATTCGGATGCACAAATTTGTGCATTATTTGCAAAATTAAAGCCACGATCTCAATAGATCCCGCAGCACTCAGGCAATGTCCTATCATTGATTTAACTGAATTAGTCAATGGAAAATCATCCCCATATCTGTTAAGTGACGCTGCCCAGTTCTCAATTTCCATCTTATCGGCAGCAGTAGCTGGTAAATGCCCACTTATAAGATCTATATCCTTACCCTCCACACCTGCATTTTTTAAGGCATTTTTTATACAACTTACAACACCCTCTGGGTTAGGCGACGTCATTGTGCCACCACCTCTTTGGCCACCTGAATTCGTCTCACCCCCTAATACTTCAGCATAAATGTTCGCGTTTCGCGATAGTGCAAATTCAAGGTCTTCCAAAACCAAGGCGCCGGCCCCGGATCCCGGTACAAATCCGCCTGCAGTTGCACTCATAGGCCTGGAAGCCTGTTGTGGCGCATGATTAAATTTCCTGGCCAAGATTCGCATACTGTCAAAGGCCCCAAAAATATATGGGTCGACATATTCGTTGCTGCCAACTACCATTCTTGTTGTCGTGCCATGTTTAATATATTCATATCCCATCAGAACAGCTTGTGAACCTGTAGCGCAGGCAGCAGAATTGGTTATGACCCTGTTACCCAATCCAAGTAAACCTGAAATATACGCCGTTGCGCCGCTGTTCATAAGCTGCTCAACAATTCTCGAGCCCAATTTACGCGCTTGTTTTGCATCGACAAACTCAATAATTCTTTTCATCGCCTCAGTGTCTGCTACACTATTGCCAAATACACACCCGGTTTCCCACAGTAGTTCTTCATTATTGAGCGTATTGCCTGCGTCAAGCCACGCATCGGCAGCTGCTTTGACTGCGTAACCTATAGTACTGCCTCTCAGGCCATACAAAGCGACTTCTGAGAGATAACTTTCCAAATCACTTAATTCAAATTCGGGCATGCCACATACCTGGCAGTTAAAATTAAGCTCCTGGTACTTAGGCATATATTTGACGCCAGAGCTTCCATTTTTAAGTGCAGCCAAAAAAGCCGGTATTCCAACCCCGTTTGGGGCTACTACTCCTAAACCTGTAACTACTACTCTACTGCCCATAAATAATTTTAGCTTTTTATTTTCACTTTGCCTATTGTTCCGGCAAATATCCCCCTGGCGACCAATTCCCCTGATTCGTCGAACATCTGGACGTTACATTTGAGTTTATTGAAACGAAAATATTCTTTTTTAGATACTACTGTCACTTTTTGCCCCGGCAACACCATTTTGTAGAACGAAACATCAGTTGAGGTAAGCAAGGGAAACAATATTCCTTCCTGGCCTTCACTAGAATTATCTGATAGGTTTATGATGAATATACCTAAGATGACCAGGCCTATTTGTGCCATTATTTCTATAAGTATCACTCCTGGTGTTATGGGCTGGCCCGGGAAATGATCTTCGTAAAAAAAAGCGTCTTTTTCTAAGGTATAGTCCCCAGTCACACCATTTTCATTCAGTTCAGAAACATTATCAATAAAACGAAAAGAAGATTTATACGGTAATTTCTCTAAAATATAATTATACATATGCTTTTAGAATTTGCAATTAACAACAATGCTCGCCGCCATCCACATGAATAACCGCGCCATTTATCCAGGCAGCTTCATCGGTGCATAACAGATAGATAACATTTGCTACATCTGAAGGAAGTGTAAGCCTTCCCGAAGGATTTCTTTTCGTCGCAAATTCTGCCAGATTTTCATTGCGGGACATCTTTTTTAATGCAGGTGTTCGTGTTATTCCAGCCTGTATGAGATTTGTTTTAAGCCCGTATTTAGCAAATTCTACCGCCATATATGTAGCCAGGCTTTGGAGTGAAGCTTTAGCAATGGAAACAGCAGCATAGTTTTCCCAATATTTACCCGATCCCTCACTTGTAAGTCCAATAATACGCGCATCTTCACAAAAAAAATCTCGTTGTAATAATATTCTTGCCCAGTCCAGCAAACTGTTTGACATGGCATAGCTTGTGAGCTGTATATCCTCAAGGGAAAGATTGCCGGCACCGGTTTCATCTGAGACAAGTGGTTTTAAGCTACCCCTCGCTATGGAATGCAAAAGGATCCGTATGCACTTTTTAGTGCCCGTTGCTTCGCCAAGCTTTTGTATGAAGAGGTTTCTGCCCTGCTCGTCAAGTGCATTAATATTACAGGGTAAAATCGTTACGCCATTAACGTTCGCAATTTCCAAAAGAGTTTTTATTAATTCTTTTTCCTGCGAAGCCATTTCGCGATACGCAACAGCTATGTTCATGCCATGTTGCGCCAATTTGATTAGAGACGCAAGACCAAATCCACTTGAACCGCCCAATATGACCGCCCAAAGGCCTGCAAATTGTTTTTTGTTTTCCATCGGTTTCCTTTTAAAACGGCATTCAGAGGAATTGCAAGGTTATATAGCCAATTGATAAATTAGACTATTTTATACATAATATTCTAAAATAGTCAACATAAAAATGAGGGCGGTTTTAGTGCCTTTTGTTCTTTTAATTCCATCTGTAAGACAGATGCAACCCATAAGCTTTATACGGCCTCTAAATAGCATATATTTGTTATTATCGTTAGTGATACTATGAAAATTAAATTATTTATTTCACTTTTTGTATTAACTGGGTTTTTAAAAAATAGCAAAGCGGCCCATTTACAACGAAATGTCGACAGGGTTGCATTTTATAGTATTCTAAAGGGGCAAAAAGTTGATGATATAGACAAGGAAATATTGGTTATTGAAGCTTCGTCTATCGACGAAAAGGAAGCGTATAAAGGTGCCTTGTTGATGAAGAAGGCAGGCTTGGTAAGAAAACCAAAAGAGAAACTTAGACTTTTTAAGCAAGGACGCATAAAATTAGAAACTGAGCTGCGCAATAACGGTAGCAACACAGAATATCATTTTCTGCGACTTATTATTCAGGAACATGCTCCTGAGGCAATAAAATACCACGCACAGCTCGAAGAAGATGCAGATTACATTAAAAAAAACTACAAAAATTTATTACCTGCCGTTCAACAGGTCGTTATTGATTACAGCAAAACGTCGAAAATACTTCATAGTTCGGACTTTTAACTCCGCGGCGCATGGATAAAAAAGTATTGGCTATTTATTATTCCCAATCAGGGCAGCTAAGAGAAATAATGGATAATTTTTGCCTGCCTTTAATTAACGATGGCGTTTCAGTTGAAAAGGTGCAGATCACCTTAAAAAATGATTACCCTTTCCCCTGGGCCAGCAAAGATTTTTTTAGTGTTATGCCCGATTGTATATTAGGAGTTCCTGCTGAACTTGAATCATTCACCTTAAAAGAACATTCTTACGACTTAATTGTTGTAGGCTATCAGCCGTGGTTTCTATCACCGAGTATACCAATTAATTCTTTAATGCTTCAATCGTCTTTTGTACAAGTTGTGAAGAATGCCCCGGTAATTACCATAACGGGAGCACGGAATATGTGGGTGAACGCTTTTGATAAAGTAAAAAAATTATTGAATGAGGCTGGTGCAAATCATGTGGGGACCGTGGCACTTGTTGACAGGCATTTGAATCTTGTGAGCATTTTTACTATTCTTCATTGGATGATGGATGGTAGAAAAAGCAGGTATTTGGGTTTTTTTCCAAAGCCTGGCGTGGCAGATAAGGATATATCAAACACTCAACGGTTTGGTTCTCTAACTTTGCCATACCTGAAAAAAAATGAGTGGAGCGGGCTGATGGAAGAATTGATTCGCAATAAAGCTGTTGTGCCTGAATTTCATTTGATATTTATGGAAACAAAAGCGGCCATGATGTTTAAGATTTGGGCCCGGCTTATTGTAAAAACCAAAAAAAGGAAGATATGGCTTACTGCATTCAAATATTATCTTTTAATTGTACTTTTTGTATTTGCTCCAATCGTATTTATGATTGACCTTATGATTTTTAAACCTTTCCTGCCAAAATATGTGAGCGCGAAAAAGCGCGCCTGTTTAAAATTGAATTAATAAGAAACATTGTGATGCTTAACGAAGTTTATATTACAAATACTTCCATTTTTCTTCCCAACGATCCGGTTTCAAACGAAGAGATGGAACTATACCTTGGCTATATCAACGGTAAGCCATCAAAGTCAAAAAAGATAGTATTGCGCAATAATGGTATTAAGACCAGGTATTATGCGCTAAATAAAGAAGGCAAAGCAACGCACAGTAATGCGGAAATGACCGCACAGGCCGTTCGAAGATTATTTGATAATGACGGGCAAAAACTTCGGGAGATTGAACTGCTTTCCTGTGGAACATCCTCTCCGGATCAAATGATGCCTTCTCACGGAGTAATGGTGCATGGTTGTTTACCTGAAACAAGGTCAATTGAGGTGGTTTCTCCTTCAGGTGTTTGCTGTGCAGGCATGCATGCATTTAAATATGCTTACATGGCCGTTAAAACCGGTGATGTGGGAAATGCGGTAGCTACCGGCTCGGAAAGATTTTCAGGTTCTCTTGTTGCGAATGTTTTTGAGGAAGAAGCCCATAAATTGCAGGAGTTGAGCGAAAACCCTTTTATAAGCTTCGATAAGGAATTTTTACGGTGGATGTTGTCAGATGGTGCTTCGGCTTTTTTATTAAGTAACAAACCTAATGAAAATGATTTGAGCCTCCGGGTTGACTGGATTGAAGGAATATCGTATGCCAATGAAATGGAAACCTGTATGTACATGGCAGGTGAAAAACGGGCCGATGGGACACTTAAAAGCTACCTCGATTTTTCACCCGAAGAAATTATCAACAAATCTATTTTTAGCATCAAGCAGGATATTGCTGTGCTAAGCAACAATATCGTTCCGCTGGGGGGCAAAGGGATAAAAGATATTGCAGACCGAAGGGGCCTTGACGTGGATGATATCGATTATTTTTTGCCCCACATGTCAAGCGAGTATTTTAAGAGCAAAATCTTTGAGGTAATGAGTGTTTTAGGCAGATATGTGCCCTACGAAAGGTGGTTTGTGAATTTAACCACATTGGGTAATGTAGGCGCCGCATCGGTATATTTTATGGTACATGAGCTGTTTAAAAGCGGCCGGTTGAAAAAGGGTGAAAAATTATTGTTGCTAGTGCCGGAAAGTGCCCGTTTTTCATATATGTATGCCATGCTTTCCGTATGCTGATAATTGAATACGCTGGTTTATCGCCAAATTTTTTTTGCTATGAAAAAGGAGGATGTTCCCCAGGACATGAGTGCTCTCGGTAAAATAACCACAGAGGTTTGTTATGCCACCGACAAAGAAGGCAACTACACTACTGAGCAAAGCCGTGGTTGGGACGTGAAGATTACGGCTCTCGATGTAACTTGGAAAAATGTAGAAGAGCGTATGGCCGCTGCAAGACAGAAAGTGTTAAGTAATGAGGCCAGCCCGTTATTATTTTTCATGGAGAAAAACGTAATGGATGTAAGTATTGTGGCCGGGTATACCGGTTTTTGGAAATGGCGGGTAAAGAGGCATTTAAAACCTTCAATATTTAACAAGTTATCCAATAAAATTCTATTGAAATATGCCGAAGTCTTTAATGTCAGCTTGAACGAATTTAAAACAATGAAGGTTGATGCAAGTTAATTTTCAACATATGCAGGCTGCACATTGTGAAAGCGGTGTTACAAGAAATTTATTGAAAAATATAGGAATTAATAAGATGACTGAGCCTCTCGCATTTGGCCTGGGTTCAGGGTTGTTTTTTGTATATGTGCCGTTCCTAAAAATAAACAATGGCCCGGCAATTGCTTTTCGTTCATTCCCCGGAATTATTTTTAAGCAAACCTGCAAATCGTTAAAAATACCAGTCAGGCGCAAAAAATTTTTCTCCAAGCAAAAAGCGCAACTTTTTTTGGATCAGCGGTTGGAAGAGGGCCACGCGGTAGGTTGCCAGGTGGGGGTTTACTACCTGCCATATTTTCCAAAAGAATACCGTTTTCATTTTAACGCCCATAATTTGATTGTATATGGCAAGGAGGGAGACAATTACCTGGTCAGTGACCCCATTATGGACACAGTTAAAATGCTTACCAGTTACCAGCTTGAAAGGGTAAGGTTTGCAAAAGGGGCCCTGGCCCCAAAAGGCCAGCTGTATTACGTTGAAAAAAATCAAGATGTCACCGATGAACAAATGAAAACAGCCATAAAAGATGGCATTAAAAAGAATGTATTCAATATGCTGCGGATACCCGGACCAATAGCGGGGGTTAGGGGCATTCGTTTTGCCGGAAGAAAAATAAAGAAATGGAGAGATAAACTGGGTCTGCCGAAAGCTGGGCTTTACCTGGCGCAACTGGTACGCATGCAGGAAGAAATTGGTACAGGCGGTGGTGGCTTTAGGTATATTTATGCGGCTTTTTTACAGGAAGCGTATGCTTATCACCCTGCTGACGGATTGCTGAAAATTTCAGCTGAATTTTCAAGGGCTGGCGATTTGTGGCGTACGTCCGCCGTACAGGCAGCAGGCATATATAAGCAACGGCTCGGCAGCCAGGAAGATTTTAATGTGATGGGAGACTACCTGCTTGAAATAGCGGAAATCGAAAAAAAGGCGTTTGAGTCATTGGCAAAAATAAATTGGCATTGATGAGCTACCCGGCAGTAGATATTAAAAATGTAAATTTTGCATATGACGGACAATCAACTCAGTTGTTTAATAACCTCAACTTGAGCATTGATACGGGTGAAAGGTTTGGTCTATTCGGACCCAATGGCGCAGGTAAGACCACATTAATGAGCCTGATGACAGGCTTATTGCATGGATGGGATGGCGATATCAAATTATTGGGCAATACCATTAAAACCAAAAGTAAATCCATTAACAAACTCTTCGGTTATGTGCCCCAGGATTTGTCCCTGTATGAAGAACTGACGCCTGTTGAAAATTTGGCTTTTTTTGGTGCATGGGCAGGTTTGACAAAAAAAGAGACCAAAGAAAGAACTGAAGAATTGCTTAAAATACTGCATTTAAAAGACGCACAGAATAAAATAGTAGGCAAACTTTCGGGTGGCATGAAGCGAAAAGTAAACCTTGCAATCGGTGTGATACATAAACCCGGGATATTGTTTTTGGACGAGCCAACGGTGGGTGTTGATGTGCAGGCTAGGCGCGATATAATTAATTACCTCTTAAAGTTGAATAAGAGTGGAACTACGCTTATTTATACATCGCACCAGTTAAGCGAAGCTGAAGGCTTCTGCCGGCAAATAGCCTTAATGGATAAGGGGAAAATAATAGCAAATGATAGGCTTGAAAATTTATTGGAACAACACCAACAGGGTGGCCTTGAAGGATTGTTCTTAAGCCTGACAGGTAACAATTATGCCAACGCATGAAGCTCTGGGCAACTATACAAAAAGATCTGAAAATATTATTTCGCGACAAAGTGGGCCTTATGCTGATGTTTGGCATGCCTGTAGTACTGGTAATTGTAGTAACGAGCATACAAAATAATACGTTCGACCTGCTTAATAAAACAAAGGTTTCCCTGCTTGTTTGCAACAAGGATACAGGAGCATTAAGCATACAGTTTGTTGAGGCAGTCAACAATGTTGGCATGTTTAAACTGGTAGAAATACCCAGCGATGAGAAAGAAGAAAAGTTTAAGGAAGATATTCGCTCAAACAATGCTGTGCTGGGTATTATAATACCGGCGAATTTTTCCCGGCAGGTGGCATCAAAAGCGAAAACCATAGCAGGTAAAGCCTTAAATTCTTTTGGTCTGGAAGGTGACGTCGCAAAAGTCAACCTGGGTAATCTAAGCTCGCTCACGTTATACTATAATCCAGTGGTTCAGCAATCATTTAAAGCGTCTGTGCTGGGCGGGCTAAGCAGTGCCTTGCAAATGGTTGAAAGCAGACAGGTGTTAAAAAACCTCTACTTTTCGATCAATGAAAAAACTATGCCCGATTCGTTGGGAAATGATATGCTTAACAACAAGCTATCTATTACCGAGGTGCCCATGTCAAAAAGCGGAGATATTACCGTACTTAATGCAACCCAACACAACGTACCCGCGTGGACGATTTTTGCCATGTTCTTTGTGGTCATGTCGCTGGCCGGCAGCATTGTAAGGGAAAAACTAAGCGGAAGTTTTATAAGGTTAAAAACTTTACCAACACATTACCTGGTAGCTATTTTATCTAAGCAAATAACATACCTTGCCGTTACACTTTTGCAGGCCGTTGTAATATTTGCATTAGGTATCTGGCTTTTCCCACGCATTGGTTTGCCTGCATTATCCCTGCCACATGATCGTCTGGGTTTACTGGTGGTGACATTAACCTGCGGTTGGTGCGCAGTCAGCTATGCGTTATGTGTTGGCATTTTTGCACAAACACAGGAACAGGCAAACGGCTTTGGGGCAGTGTCAATTGTTATTTTGTCTATACTTGGTGGTGTGATGGTTCCAAGCTTTATCATGCCGGATTCATTCAAAACAATAATGGCTATTTCGCCCCTGCACTGGTGCTTACAGGCGTTTTATGCCTTGTTCTTGGAGGGGGGTAAATTGAAAGACATTATGACAAATATTTTATCTTTATTGGCTATTACATTGATATTACTGCTAGTGGCTTTTGCAGGTTTGAAAAGAAAAAACCTGATTTGATTTATTTAAAATGGAAAAAACAGAATTAAAGCTGCTATTAAAGAAGCAGATTATTGAATTTTTGAATTTGACATCCTTAAAGCCTGAAGATATTAAGGATGATGAACCTTTATTTGGTGACGGGTTGGGATTGGATTCAATAGATTCTCTGGAGCTAATTGTGCTGCTGCAAAGGGAATATGGCATCGTTATAAGAGATCCAAAGGAAGGCCGTAAAATTTTGGTTGATGTAAATACCATGGTCGACTATATTGAGCAGAACGGAACCAAATAAATTACTATTGATTGTCAAAGGTCTTAATCACAGGCATTGGAATTATAAGCGCTTTGGGCCCATCTGCTCGTGAAAACCATACAGCTCTCAGAAAGGGTATATGTGGAATTAGCTTGCCCGATTACCTCCATTCAAGGTACGCTGAAATTTTTCCCGCAGGAGAAATTAAAATAACAACTGAAACATTAAAATCAAGGCTTAACATTACTGATAATTCCGTGACACGCACAACCGTATTGGCTGCACATGCTTTTGAGGAAGCTTTGGATGACGCAGGCTTGTCACGCGAGCAATTAACATCCCCTAATACGGCTTTAATCGGTGCAACTACAGTTGGGGGCATGTGTTTAACAGATGAGTTGTACCGGGATGCAAATGACAAGGGTATGAATTCGCCATTCCTTGATTCGTATGATTGTTCATCCGTTTTTCTTTACCTGCATAAACGCTATAAAATGAATGGGCTGGCTAATACCGTTAATACTGCTTGTTCATCATCGGCCAATGCAATTATGTATGGGGCAAGGCTTATAAGGCTTGGCATGGTTACTAAGGCAATTGTCGGCGGGGCAGACAGCTTATCAAAATTTACGATTAACGGCTTTAATGCCCTTCATATTCTTTCGCCCGAGATATGCAGGCCTTTTGACAGCAATCGGCAGGGCTTAAATCTGGGTGAGGGTGCTGCTTTTCTCGTACTTGAAAAAGAAGAAGACGCCAGGAACAAAAAAGTTTATGCAGAAGTAAAGGGTTATTGCAACACCAGCGATGCATTTCATTCTACTTCCTTGTCAGATGATGGTGAAGGTCCCTATGCAGCCATGATGGGGGCATTGGTTTCGGGGCAATTGCAGGCAAGTGATATTAATTTAATTAATGCGCATGGAACCGCCACTGAAAATAATGATGAGGTAGAAACCAGGGCGATGAGGCGCGTATTTGGCGAGCCCCCTGTATTTACTTCTACAAAATCAAATATCGGGCATACATTGGGAGCTTCGGGCGCCATCGAAGCTGTATACAGCGTATTTAATATCATTAACCAGGAAGTTTATCCAAGCCTGCATTTCACTGACATTGACAAAAATATAGGTCTTAGCCCCGCAACAACGTATGGCAAGCTGCCGATAAAGCATGTAATGTCCAACTCATTTGGTTTTGGCGGCAATTGCACTTCATTGATCTTTTCTGAATCTTGACGCATATGTTCTATATTCATCAGACAAGCTGTATTTCTCCGCAGCAAACATTTTACAATACAGCCATTGATGATTTAGAGACACCTGTAAATAACAGACTACATGCAGTAGAACCTGCTTACAATGATATGCCTAAAAACAGTTTGCGCAGGATGGGCAAGACGGCAAGAATCGGTATAGGCGCGGCCATGCCTCTCATCAAGCAGGTTGAAGGGTTTAACGGAATAATAATTGGCACAGGGAATGGCGGTATGGAAGATAGTGTCATTTTTTTAAAAGAGATTATCGAGTATAACGAGGGGCTTTTAACACCAGGCCATTTTGTACAAAGCACGGCAAATGCCCTGGCATCCCAATTAAGCCTGGCAAGCCTTAACAGGGGCTATAATATTACACATGTGCACAGGGGGTTGGCATTTGAAATGGCAGCTATAGATACAGCAATGCTTTTGCGGGAAAATGCACGCAATTGTTATTTATTGGGAGGAGTTGATGAAATATCTTCTTACAATTACAAATTAGAATGTCTTGACGGGTGGTATAAAAAAGAGGATATTTCCAGTGGGGGGTTTTATAGCTCCAACACAACAGGAACGGTTGCCGGCGAAGGAGCCGTGATGCTGCTGGTTAATAATGATAAATACAATGCTGTCGCGAAGGTTGTAAATATATCAACCTTACATACTATAGTTGCAATGAAGATGCAACAACATCTACAACAATTTTTAGAACAGCATATCAACACAAATATTGACCTGTTATTAAGCGGTGAAAATGGGGATTCTCGTCTTTTGGCATATTATGCAAATGCTGAAAATCTACTGAAAAATGATATTGCCGTAGCAAGGTTTAAGCATATGTGTGGGGAATATCCAACCTCTTCAGCGTTTGCATTGTGGCTTGCATGTAAATTAATTAGCGGTGTTCCATTGCCCGCGCACATGCTAAAAAAGGGCGATTCAAAAACAACGTATAGTAATATTCTTATTTACAATTGTCATAAGGGGGTGCAGCATAGCTTCATGCTCGTGTCAAAAACTGAATAACATTTTAATTACGTATAAATGCAGCTTTACATTTAAAACATGCTTTACTATTTTGAGAAAAATTCGCAACAATGTTTATTTGATTTTTATCATCAACCACGTACTCAATGATTCCTTGCAAAATATTGTCATTAACAGGGTTTACAGGCCAAATAAACTTAAGTTCATCAGCCCTTAACATTTGCAGTTTACTTTCCATGATAACTTCAGTAATTTCTTTCACCATTTGCATTAAGCATGCGCCTGGTACAATAGGCTGCCCAGGAAAATGTCCATTATAAATAGCATGTTTTTCATTCAACTGGACTGTTATATTAGCGGTGGATGACTGTATATTTAAAACAGTCAGGGTATAAAAGCTATTTATCAGCATACGGTGTTTTTAGCGATATCACATTTCACTAAATGGCAGATAACAAAATAAGCGAGTGATGAATACCGAGATAGTTATTATATATCAGTACTCGTTTTATTTGCTTGTTGCCGCTGTACCCTAGAATGGCAGGGGCTTTCCCATCATTCAAAATTTTTGCAGCAAGCCACATGGCAAAAGAAATAGCGGTAGGGTATTCCCCACATAAGCATTTGTAATTAATTACGGCATTGTTAGTAAATATGCTTTCATGCAAAAAGTCATATACCTTATCATGATTTTGGTCACCATTCTTTCCAGTTATTACAAGATCAATTTCACCAGCCGTTAAGGAATGTGCGTTGATAAAATCAGCAATGTTTCTTGCAATACCCGTTCTGGATGATGGTTTGTAAAAAGTAGTAAGCCCTTCTAATTGGGCATAATCATTCTGAGAGTGCTCGGATGACAAGAGAAAAAATGCAGCACCTTCTCCACCGATCGTACCGGCTGACTTTGAGTGAAATAAAGACAGGTTGGAAACAGGTGCATTTTTATACAAGCCAAATCGGCTTAGAATAGCAAAGCTTGCATCTGTCATTTCATCAATGCCCCCCAACAAAACATTTTCAGATTCTTTTTCCTCCAACAGCATCATGCTATCAAGTAAAGCGCTTTCAAATGAGAAGCCTCTGTGGACAAATGTGTTGTTGTACCCATTGCATTTAAGCATCAACGCTATTTGCGCGCCCACTGAATTATGGGTAGACTGTATGAAAGCGGTTGGTGAAAGCATTTGCTCGCCTTGCCGAATAAGCTGACTTAGAAAAATGCCCGTATCCTCCAGGCAGCCATAAGCCGTTCCTGTAACAATCGCGTCCGGGCTTGGTATGCCGCCTTTCGATAAACACTCCATTGCAGCCGCAACACCCATTTTTATTATGCGGCTCATTCGCCTTGTTAGCCTAGGGTCAATTATGGCTTCGTAAGCGGGTTCTATGGCTTTAAGGAAATTACCATTATTGGTGATAGGGCGAACGAGAAAGGACACCGGGCCAAAAGTTTCCTGTGGCGATATGCATGCGACTGAACGTATGTATATTTTCATCCTGTAATTTTTGAAAATACCAGCGAAGTGCAATTACCACCAAAACCAAATGAATTACTCAAAACATTTCTTATATCCTCCTTTACAGAAAAAAAGGATTCTGCCGAAAAAGTGAATTCGTGCATGGGTGTTTGCAGGCGGAGGGTGGGATAAATAATGCCGCGGATGATTGAAAATATTGAAAAGACAGCCTCGATTCCACCACTCGCGCCCAACGTATGGCCGGTAAAAGATTTAGTTGAGCTCATGGGTGGATATTTAGGATCAAATAACCTTTTTATGGCGGTGCCTTCTGTAAAATCGTTGTTTTGCGTAGCTGTACCATGCAAATTGATATAGTCTACATCTGAAGGCTGAAGGCCGCTTAATGCGAGTGCGCCCTTCATGGCAAGATACGGGCCGGTGCCATCGGGAGAAGAAGCGGTTTGGTGATAAGCATCGTTTTTATTGCAATAGCCGGTCAACTCACAGTAAAGGTTTTTTTTTAGGGACATTGCTACTCTTGCCGATACCAAAACGACATAGCCTGCTCCTTCTCCCAGATTTAACCCCTGGCGTTTGTCATCAAAAGGTTTGCAGTACTCTTTGTCAAGTATCATCAGCGCATTGAACCCATTAAGGGTAAATTTTGTTAGGGCATCGGCGCCACCTGCAATCGCCACATCAAGCATGCCATGTTTAATTAATCTTGCTGCAAAAAAAATGGCATTTGCCGAAGAAGAACATGCTGTACTTATAGTGCTTATATATGAATTTATTCCCAAAGCGTCGGCCACCAGGTCTGTAACCTTGCCGCATTCATGATTTATCACATCCCTCAATTTTCCTTTTTTATTATCAGAAAGAAAATCTGCGTAGAACTGTTCGGTTTTATCCATACCGCCAACAGTATTTGCCGAAACAAAACCAGTTCGCAGGGAAGAGATATTGTCAATGCCTGCATCAAGCAGTGCCTCTTTTGCAGCCATCATACTTAATAAAGCTGTGCGGCTTGTTCCCGAATCCATCCGAGTGATATCTTCAAGGTCTTTATTGCTTAGCTTAACCTCCGCCACAGGCAGTTGCTCATTATGCAAAGTTTCCAGGTGAGTAATGGCCCCCATGCCTGCCTTGTAATTTTCAAGCGAGGATAGGCATTCTGCTGCATTATTGCCGATAGCAGAAACAACGCCAACGCCGGCAACAAAAACAGGCGGTGTATTTTTTGTTAATTGCATCTACAAAGCTTCGTTGTTAAATATACTATCCATAGTTTCTTTTGTAAATAATTTGACACTGGGCCCGCCAGTTTTACCTGCTAAATACAATACCACTTTGTAGTTATCCTTTAGAAATTCAACCCATCCGCAAATACAAATTTGCAACAAATTATTATTCAGCAAATGGCTAACATATTGTTCAATAAAGGCTGCATTAAAATCTTCAAAAATAAAAAAAGCATTTTCTCCCTTGAAGCCATTACGAATGCATACTTCTCCGATTACAATATTTGGCAACGTATATACGAATAATGCCGGGCTGGCAAAATCCTGAAGGCTTTGCAAATATTTGATATCCATATCCAGGCTGGAATTGGTGTTGGATAGGACAATTCCAATACCCTGAGGTCTAATATCTTTAATAATGCTTTCGCCGGCAAGCAATATGTCTGATGCAAGCAAGCCAAGCTTACTTAAACCATCCATCTTGTAAAATTTTGGATAGTTTAAATTAAAGTGCTCATAAGTTGAATGTAAAAAATCCAGCGGATTTGCGGCGGCCTTTTCAAATATTTTCTGCCCGTTCTTATAAACAGCATTTTTACTAATCGCACAATGGGAGAGGATATATTTATTGATGTTCAATTAGCCTGATTATTGTTTTTCCTATTTACTGAACACAACTGCCGCATTACAGCCACCAAAGCCAGAAGCGGTTTTGAGGCAATTGTCTAAAGACATATGCATTAATGTATTACAAATATTTATCGGTTTTGTTACGCCAATATTTGTAAATCCCAATGAAGGTAAAACGGTATTACGCTGCATTGATTGGATTGTCATCGCCGATTCCAAAAGGCCTGCGGCACCAAGTGTATGCCCAAAATAGGCTTTCATGCTGTTTACCGGTGAATTCTGCAAGCCGGCTAAGGCAATTGCCTGCGCTTCCATTTCATCATTATAAATAGTGGCAGTCCCATGTGCTGAAATAAAATCAATTTCAGCCGCAGAAACGCCTGCTTCTGTCAGCGCTTTGTCTATTACCAGGCAAAGCTCTTCGCCCGTTCGTGAAGGGCCTGAAATATGATTAGCATCATTGTTTACTGAGCCACTCCTCAATTTTATGTTATTCGCATACCTTTTATTAGAAGACACTATAACGGTTGCTGCGCCCTCGCCTAAATTTATGCCATCTCTTTCGGCATCAAAAGGTTTACAAATACCCGGGCTCAACGCCTGGAAGGATTGAAAACCTGATAATATGAACTTCGTAATTACATCTGCGCCTGCAATCACCGCATTTTCATATATTCCTGATTTTATCAACCTAAGAGCTGTAATAATGGCAAGCAAGCCTGAAATACATGCATGGCAAACAACCAGCGGTTTATTTATAAAATTTAAATGGCTTGCTACCATGTTTGCAGAGGTATTTAGCGAGATTCTTTTTTCCAGGGCATGGTTATAGCCCTCCGTTTCTAGTAAACCTATATTACCTTTTGTTGAAGAAATGATCAGGATTGTTTTTTCGTCGCTCGTTACTATATCTGTATTTTGCAAGGCATCTTTTATTGATGCAATAAGCAGTTGTTCAAACTTTGTGTATGGATTATCACTCGCAAAATTGTCGCCGGTAAAAAGAGCGGCATAAAAAGGCTGAGGAGAAATGGCTGAATTATCATGACGTCTTACACCCGATATTGATCTTTCAAGCTGCATAAAATTGTCGGCTGAAGTGGAGCCAAGCGGGGAAATGACACTATCCGAAACAACAAATACGTCTGTCATTATTTTTTTTTGTGTTGGCTATGGTTTAGAAACAATTACCAATGTACCCTGTAATAGTATTTCGTTGTTGTTCGGATCGCGGGTTTAATAATTAATTTATCTCCTGCAGAAATATCTTCATTTCACACTGTGCCCATAGTTTTTCGCCGGACCACACTTTACCCTGTATAATTTGCATGTTAAAAAACCGGCTTATTTCCCTCACTTCAGTTTTTAATTCATCATTCACCTTCGGCAATCCAAATAACAAAAACTTTTTAACTACCCCTATGTAGCCGTTCAATACAGGCTTATTTCCAATTGTTGCGTAATACCCCGCGCCGGCAGCGGCTGTTTGGGCAATATTTTCAAGCAGTCCTGCCTCTGTAAATATTCCGTCTTCCACCAAAATGTTACCTTCCTCAATGACATAACTTGTTACAGTTATTTTTTCTTCTGCATGCAATAACTTGCCTACCATAATAAAAGGTGACCTTTGAGGGAGGAAGGTTGTAATATTTTCCGAGGCCGTCATATTTAGGAATATAAACCTCCGTTAATGGACAAAACATGGGCTGTGATATAACCTGCTTCCGGCGCAGCTAAGAAGGCGGCTGCAAAAGCCACTTCTTCAGGTAAACCAATGCGCCTTGCTGGCACAAGCCTTTGTATCTCTTTTTCCTCAATGCCTTCAATCATATCCGTTTTAATGAACCCAGGCGCAATCGCATTTACGGTTATACCGTGCCTGGCAACCTCTTGTGCAAGAGCTTTGGTAGCACCGATTACACCTGCTTTGGCTGCAGAATAATTTGTTTGGCCTGGCAAACCCTTTAATCCTGAAAGAGAAACGATATTAATGACCCTTCCATATTTTCTAACCAGCATGCCATTCAATACCAGCTTTGTAACGTAAAAAAAGCTATCGAGGTTCGTTTTAATTATTTTCTCCCACTGTTCATCTTTCATCCAACTCATCAATACATCATCTTTTATGCCTGCATTATTCACCAGCACTTCAATATATTTTTCTGCATTGGTTTGCATCCAGTTACCCAACACCGATTGTATGGCCGTTTTGTCTGCGACGTCAAATTGCAAAAGTTCACCACCACCGTTATTCTGCTTTATTTGTTCAAGGGTTTTATTGGCTTCCTCCGTGTTCGTTTTGTAATTAATCAGCACATGGTAACCCATCCCCCCCATTTTAATGCAGATAGCTCGGCCTATGCCTCTTGAACCGCCGGTAATAAGCGCGCATTTCATATTGGCCTTTTAAATTATTGCGTCTGTCACCTGTAAATAGGCTCTCACTTTTTGCAACTCTTTGTATTTAACCTGATCGTCTACAAACATGGGAAATATTTTTCTTATCTCATTATATACCGTTCTTGTAACGGTAGAAAGCTTTTCCTGGCAGCGCATATAATCGACTGCCTGCAAAACTGACATTGCCTGTATGCCCAGAACAGTAAATGAGTTGTCAATGACCTTCCGGGTCATTAATGCAGCATTGCAACCCATGCTTACGATGTCCTGGTTATCATTGTTGTTGGGGATACTGTGCACATACATGGGGAATGACATGGTTTGATTTTCAGCCACTGTCGACGTAGCCGTAAACTGCATACCCTGCATACCAAAATTAAAGCCCAATATACCCAGGTTTATAAATGGAGGGAATTTTTGGTTAAGCTTATTATTGAGCAGGTAATTCAATTGCCTTTCGGATAACATGGACAGTTTGGTTATGGCAACCTTTAACTTATCCATTTCCAGCGACACATAATCACCATGAAAATTGCCTCCATGAAAAATATTGCGGTTAATATGATCTATGACAGGATTATCGTTCACTGAGTTTAATTCGATCGTGAGCACTTTTTCAGCCTGGCAAACAGTATCATGTACAGGCCCCAAAATTTGAGTGACGCATCTCAAAGAATAGTATTCCTGCACTTTATCTTCAAATATCTCCTCTTCAATACTATCCGGCCCATAAAGATGTTCTGATCGGTTGCGTATCAAACGGCTGTCGCTCAAAATAAAGCGCATCCTTTCCGCAATATGATTTTGACCTGTATGATCTTTTAAGATATTTAATTCGTATGAATAATGATCATTGTAAGCTTCCACCACTTCATTCATCATAGAGGACAAAATAACCGACCACTTTATCAGCCTGTGCGCCATCATGATGTTTACCAGCCCTATTCCTGTCATGGCAGAAGTACCATTGATGATAGCTAACCCCTCCCTGCCCACAATCGTTAAAGGCCTTACATTAAACCGCTCAAATATTTCAGCAGTTGGATATACTTTTTCTTCAAATATAACTTCCCCTTCACCTATCAATGTCAGGCCCAAATGCGCCAGTTGTACAAGGTCGCCACTGGCACCCACACCTCCGTGTTCATAAACACAGGGGCTGATGTTCTTATTGATCAATTCCGCCAGTAAGAATACCACGTCGGGATGTATTCCTGAATAAGCACGCATCAGCGTATTGAGCCTCGCAATCATTAAAGCCCTTGCTAAAAGGCCAGGTAATAAATTGCCGCTGCCCACACTGTGGCTGCGGATAAGATTGTATTGAAGGTTTACAAGATTTTCTTCAGGCACTTTATATTGTGCCATGGGGCCAAAACCTGTATTTATGCCGTAAATTATTTTATTGGATGAGAAGCTTTTTAAGAATTTAAAATTTTCTTTTACCCGGTCCAATTCATCTTGATGTAGCTCAATTGACTCTTTATTATATAATATATCAGAAAAATCTTTTAGAGAAAGTGCTTTTTGTCCAACAGCAATCATGGGCAAAATCTTTTTTAGCGTCAAAAGGGGTAAAAATAGAAAAAAATATGCAGGTTTTGCTTTTGCTGTTTAACAGGCCGGTAACGGTAATTGCCCCAATTATTCCCTTTTATCTATAAATTTTATTGCCTTCCTGTTTGCATCGGGAAACTGCATTCGTTTTATATTTTCCACGGATACATATTTAATCAGCGGGCTTACACGCAGTCTTGCCTGGAGGTACGCCCTTATTTTATGGTCATTTTCAGCCGTATCATCGGCGACAACCAGGTAAAACAAGACTTCATCCAAACCTAGTTCGTTGTTTTGTACTTCTACCACATAATCCTGTATTTCCTTCATATCATTAAGTATGTCAAATATTGCAGTTGGATAAAGCGTGGTACCCTTAAACTTTATCATTTGCTTTTTGCGTCCCAATAAGGGCGATAATCTTATGCTGGTCCTTCCGCAAGCGCACTGCTCATCGAAATACTCACATATATCTCCCGTTTTATACCGCACGAGCGGCATACCTTCTACACCAAGTGTTGTAACAGTTACCTCACCCGGTACATTCGCGGGTACTGGACTATTGTTTTCATCCAGCAGTTCTGCGATAATCAATTCAGGGCGGTTATGGCCACCTTTACCCTCACTGCACTCAGTAAAAGCTGTTTGCATTTCGGTAGAAGCATAGGTTGAGTAGAGCTGAATATTCCAGGAACTTGTTATTTTTTTGCCCAGAATGTTCAATGTGCAATCCAGGTTACGGATATTTTCCCCTATGCAAATAGCTTTCCTGACGGTTGTCGAATTCACATCAATTTTATTGTCATTGGCAAATTGTATAAGCTTAAGTATGAAAGATGGTACTGCAACAATAGCAGTTGGTTTAAGGCGTAATATGGTTTCCCATTGCAAGGATGGCACACCAGGCCCGAGGCGAATAATACTGCCACCCATTTTTCGAATGCCAGAATAATAGGCTATACCTGCCATAAATTGCCTGTCAAGTGTTAGCATTAACTGGTAGACATCCCTTGTATTACCACCAGTTGTTAAGAAGGACATGTATTCATTGTAAGCAAGTCTTTCAAGATCATGTTCGGTAAGAGCAACAGTAACCGGGCTGCCCAATGTGCCGGAAGTAGATGTATATTCTATAATTTTTTCCGGGTTTACGCAGATAAAGTCATCGTTGTGCTGTTGAAGGTCTTCTTTACAGGTAGTGGGTAAAAGGTTTAGATCGTCAATGGATTTAATCGATGATATTTCAATATTGTGATCAATAAAAAGCTTTTTGTAAAAAGGGGAGTTATGGCTTACATACAATAATAATTGCTGCAGTTTCTCTTCCTGTAGTTTTTTGAATATTGAGGCCGGCTGAAAAGTTATGTCTTGTAAATTCATTTGCTTTTTTTCCTTATAACTACAGCACAAGCTTCTGTTTCAAGGTGCGACAAAGAAACCGAAATTCTGGTTACTCCCAAAGAATTAACTGGTTCATAGCCTTCAATCTGCCGTTGACTTTTTTCACTCACGGCATAAAACGCATTGTTGTATAAGTTGAGCAAAGCCCGACCAATATCCTGCGGAATGATTTTTGTTTTTCCCATGCTGGCATCTAAATTAGTATTCATGGTCGCATTAAAGGAATCGTCTTTTGCTCTTAAGCCGTGATACGCCAAGGGTAAATATTCATTGGCCAGGGCGTTGATATCAGTTGGCTCTTTTGCGTCTGAGCTCGAACGAGAGTGTTGGAGCATACCTTTTTCAATAGCATCGGCTCGCTTTCCATGATAATTGATTTTGTCCTCACTGTGTTTCAGAGTTGATAACAACTCTCTTACCTCCTTTGGATTACCTGCATCACTTTGAAGACATCGAAACGCTCAATGAACCGGCCCATTCGAGACAGAAGATACACCCAAAAATTTTATCACGAGTCGTAAAAAGCCTACCTTTTATATCTCATTCCTAACTGACCTCCAACCCATCAAAAAGGACCAATTAACTAAGGCCTGCTTATGAAATATCACGGGCGAGCGCTGTTTTTTATCCTTTTCCTGGCTACACTTTCTCATGCGCAGGATACATCAGGCATTATTCACATTGACAGCATTCCGGCTCAAGGCATCTTATTGGACAAGGGATGGAAATTCCACCGGGGTGATAATCCTGAATATGCAAAACCGGGATATGACGACAGAGCCTGGCAATTGGTTAATCCGGCTTCAGGTGTGCATGATTCACTGATGCAAAAACCAAAATCGGGGATGGGCGATTCACTGTCACAAATGCTAAAATCAGGAATCTGTTGGTTTCGAATCCATTTTTTTGCGGACAGTACCGTAAACCATCCCTTGGCTTTAATCATCAATCAATCGGGAGCATCGGAGCTTTACTTAAATGGCAATCTACTGGCTCATTTTGGCCAGTTGAGTTCGAACCCCGGTAAAATAAGGGCCTATGATCCATGGGGCAAACCTGTTCTATTGCCGCTAAATGGGGGCGGTAAGTTGGTTCTAGCGGTACGATATATATTGCAGCCGAACGTTTCTTACTCAGCACTATCACCCGACGGGAACCTTGTTTTAAAGATTCGTATAAGCACTCTGGAATCCGGCATAGAACAATACTCTCAACAGTTTTCTTCCGGCTTATCCGTCTTAGAAATTTTCAGGGTAGGTGTTTTTTTCATTTTAGCAATTCTTCATTTAGCATTTTACCTGTTTTATCCAACTCAAAAGGCCAATTTGTATTTTTTCTTATTTGCGTTGTTCATGTTTTTCTATTGCATTACCGGCATAAGAATGTTAGTTCATACGGTTGAGTATAAATTCTATTATTACAATCTCACTATGGACCTTGGGGATCTCGGTTTTTTGTTTATGCTCACTGCCCTGTATAGCCTTTTCGGCAAGAAAAGAGGATGGGTGTTTTGGGCGTTAACCACCTTAACAATTATTGGCGTTTTGCTAAATGCCTACACCCATGTGTGGGGAGAGTTCATAAGTCAGGTGATTTTGCCGAATATAATCGATTTAGAAATTGCCCGCATTGCTTTTAAATCCGTTCGAGCGAAAAAAAGAGGCGGGTGGATTATCCTCGCTGGAGCCATCGGCTTTCTGATATTTGTCATGGCTTCCATTTTCGCCGCAATCTTTGGCTTCTATAACAAAATAATTATTGCGCATTTTCAATTTATTAATCTCACTTTTAACCTCGCAAACTTAAGTATTCCAATAGCCACTTCCATTTACCTGGGCCTCGATTTTGCTTTTACCAACCGTGCACTGAAACAAAAACTCTCAGAAGTTGAAGATCTCTCAAAAAAATCAATTGCCCAGGAGCAGGAAAAACAAAATATACTGGCGACCCAAAATGAAACACTCGAAAGACAGGTGAATGATCGAACAGCAGCGCTAAGTCAGTCGCTCAAAGAACTCAATGATACCCAGGCTCAACTTATTCAACAGGAGAAAATGGCTTCCCTTGGTGAACTCACCGCGGGCATAGCCCATGAAATACAAAACCCCCTTAACTTTATAAACAACTTCTCCGAGGTGAATAAGGAACTGATAGGTGAATTGAACAATGAAATTGAATCGAGCAACTTTAACCAGGTGAAATCAATTGCAAGGGATATTGAAGCCAACGAGGACAAGATAATTAACCATGGAAAAAGGGCCGATGCTATTGTTAAAGGGATGCTTTTACATAGCCGGACAGGTGCTGGTGAAAAGGTGCCGACGGATATCAATGCCATTTTAGATGAGTGCCTAAAAATCAGCTACCACAATATGAGGACGAAGGATAAGTCTTTTGAGGTTCAGATACACACAGATTTTGATCAGTCGTTAGGTAAATTCTCATTTGTTCCCCAGGATTTGGTAAGAGTTTTTGTTAACCTTTTCAACAATGCTTTTTATGCGGTAGCCGAAAAGAAGAAAAGTGAATCGGATGGATATACGCCCTCAGTTTCAGTCTCTACAGTGAAGGTGGGTGAATTTGTGACCATCACTGTTGAGGATAACGGCAACGGAATCCCGGGAAAAGTGATTGACAAAATATTTCAGCCCTTTTTCACCACAAAACCTACTGGACATGGGACAGGATTAGGATTGAGTTTGAGCTACGATATCATACGAGCTCACGGAGGAAATAAAGGTTGAAAGCAGGGAGGGTGAAGGCAGTGATTTTATCGTTCAATTGCCTGGCACATAAACCTCGGTGAAGACACAGTTGGCTTGTCCGAAGGGCATAAAAACGTAAATTGGATGTTTAGCAAATGCTAAAGGTTTTTCTCCTTGCCCTCTTGCTCCTGGGCTCCGCATTTTAACGCAAATGAAATCAAGAACATTTTATGAAACGAGTATTAAAAGGATCTACCCCAAGACCAGTATTAATGGTTGCTTTAATTTTTTTTACTGTTTTTCAATCCAAGGGGCAACAGAATAAGCCCGCCGACAGTGGCTACATACCTGTTAATGGCATTAAAGTTTATTACGAAGTATATGGTGAGGGTAGGCCGGTCGTTTTATTGCATGGTGCTTTTTATACGATCGGGATGAATTGGGGACAATTAATACCCGAATTGTCAAAAACAAGAAAAGTGATTGCCATTGAATTTCAGGGACACGGGCACACTCCGTTTTCTGAAAGAAAATTAGACTTTGCTAACCTGGCAGGTGATGTGGAGGGAGTAATGAATTACTTAAAAGTGGATAGTGCGGATGTCGTAGGATATAGCATGGGCGGTTCCGTGGCTTACCAGTTCATTATACAGAGCCCTAAACGGGTGCGCAAATTGGTTATCATTTCATCTACTTATAAAAGTAGTGGTTGGCTGCCCGCAGTAACTAACGCATTCAAAAATTTCAAACCTGAATTTTTTACGAATACTCCTATGGAAACGGCATACGATGCAACGGCGCCTGACAAAACAAAATGGAGAAAATTCTTGGAACAGATGATTGCTTTTGCTGGGACACCATTCGACCTGGGTGAAACCAATATTGCGAAAATCACTTCCCCAGTCTTACTTATCTCCGGCGATAACGACGGTCTGGATAAAATCGAGTTGATAAAAACATATCAACTACTCGGAGGTGGTGTAACTGCTGATTTCGGAGGAATGCCAAAATCGCAATTGGCCATTGTTCCTTCTCAAGGACATGTCAGTCTAATGATGCAGACCAATACAATATTGGGTTACCTGGATGGGTTTTTGAAGTAGACAGAAATCATATCTGGTATTAAGAAGTTGCCTTTATGTTTTTTTGTGTCCTCAAAAGATCGGATTCATTTGTCGGTTCGCATCGCCGGGTAAGTTAAACCCTTCTCATAATTGGCTAACGAATAGGGGGGACTCTCTCTAAATTTATTTAACTTTCAGTCCAGATTCTGTTGGAGATTTACAACCTTTTATTGCTTGCAAAATCGCAGATGAAAGATGAGATACTCGGATGAAGTGAGCGTGCATGGTAAAGTTGCATTAGTGACCGGCGCGGCGAGAGGCCTGGGAAGGGCGTGCGCTCTTGCACTTGCAGAAGCAGGAGCGGATATCGCGCTTGGGTTAAGAGATGTGCATGCAGACCAGGGACTGGTAAAAGAAATAGAAGCGCTTGGCAGAAAAGCCCTGCTGTTGCAGATGGACGTCAGTAAAATGGAAGAGATACATGCTGCCTTCGAAAAGATAAAAGAATATTTCAAAAGACTTGACATCGTAGTGAACAATGCGGGTGTAGCACCCGAAAATCTTGCGGAAAAGGTAACTGAAAAGGATTTTGATTACACACTTGCTGTAAATCTGAAGGGAACGTTTTTTATAAGTCAATTGGCGGGCAGCTTAATGATAGAACAGAGGTATGGCAGAATTATTAATCTCAGTTCCCAGGCGGGGTTCGTTGCTTTGCCGGGGGAGTCTGTTTACTGCATGACCAAGGCCGCTATTGCCCATCTAACCAAATGTTTTGCGGCAGAATGGGGGAAATACAATATTACAGTCAACGCCGTGGCTCCCACTTTTGTCTATACGCCAGGAACTCAGGAATATCTTGCCAATGAAGAAGCAAAAAAACATGTACTTTCTAAAATCATTTTAGGACGAATAGGCGAACCAAAAGATGTTGCTAATGCGGTATTGTTTCTTGCGTCTCCGGCCGCGTCTCTGATTACAGGGGCTACTTTGTTAATCGATGGAGGATGGACGATTTTATAGGCGGGTACGCGTTTAATTTTTAACATTCTTCATTAGTATTCCCTGGTAAAAAACAAAATGTCATCCATTGATCTTTTCCGCGATGGAAGCAAAGCATCGATGTGTAGATATACGGACTTTGGGCGCTTGGCAGACATATTCTCCCGAAAAGAAATGAGGATTGTAAGACCCGAAAAATGAAACGATCCTTTCTTAAATATTCTCATCTGATAATTGCAGCGGTGTCCACAGCCTGAAAAAAATGGGTGAGCTTCCCGTTTTTTACTGTCCATACATGAGTCGCATTGGCTTTAAAAGGCTTACCGGTCGCTTTATTCGTTCCCTGGTAATGACCTGCCATCACCACTTTATCTTCTGCACCAAATATTTCATTTACCGCAATGTTGAATCCATCAAAATAAACAGGAAGATTCATGAAAACATTTTTTACTACGGCTTCGGATCCTATGAAAATGTCATCGCCTTTCATAAAAGGCATACCCTTGCATTCGTTCCATTCAATTGCGGGGTCAAATATGGCTAATACAGCTTCCACATTACCAGTGGCAAAATCAGCATATGCCTGCTTAGCCAAATCTACATTTGTCATAGTGATTTTATTTAATGATGAAACAAATAAACATTTTTTTTAGGCAAAAGGATGTATAAGGTTGACATGACCTTATTTCACTGTATTCTTAAAATTACCGTCGCAGTCAAATCTATGGTATTATAGCTGTATTCGTAAGATTTTTGCAGGCAATCGCTGAATGGCGAAAGTAATGGATTGAAAAATGGTAATTTCCACATGTATTGTAGTAAACGGGTAGCCGTCCTGAAACGTCAAGTACTTGTGTGGGTTTCCTGTTCAGGCACTGGCTTTTGGCATTTTTGATCACTCCCCTTCACAGAGAAATATTAAACCTGCCCATATGCTTCACCCCTCTGGTTTTTCAAAGTTTATTGAAATAATTGGTGGACGTCTTATAATCGCCATCCACAAAACTTTCTTCTTAGACCCAATCAGCAAAGTACGATTTTGCGGAAGTTGGTTTAACTTCAACTGTAAGCATTAAAACTCAAATTCGAGCTCAATCTTGAAAAGTTCGCCAAAAGCAGAAGGCAAATCAGGTATTAGAATCCACGTTAGGCAATTTAAAATCCACTCAGGCCCAGCTTATCCAATCCGAAAAAATAGGTAAATGATGAACTGATTTCCGATTTACAAGGAGAGCTTCGGGCTGGCAATACACAGGAGGCATTAGAAATTTCAACTGCAATTCAAGAAAATGAAAGAAAAATCATCCAGCATGGCAAACGAGCGGACGGGATTGTCAAAGGGATGCTCTTACACAGTAGGACGGGTGCTGGTGAAAAAATCCTGACAGATATCAATGCCATAGCTGACGAGTGCTTAAAACTTAGCCACCGCAACATGAGAGCAAAGGATCAGTCATTTGAGGTTCAAATACGGACAGATTTTGATCAATCGATAGGGAAGTTCGAATTTGTTCCCCAGGACATGGTAGGGGTTTTTGTTAACCTTTTCAACAACGCCCTTTATGCGGTTGCTGAAAGAAAGAAAAATGCAGCTGATGGGTATATGCCCTTTGTTTCAGTGTCTACAGTAAGATCAGGTGATATGGTTTTCATTAAGGTCCAGGACAACGGAAGTGGGATTCCCGAGAAGATCGTTGATAAGGTCTTTCAACCCTTCTTCACCACTAAACCCACAGGTCAGGGAACTGGACTGGGTTTGTCTCTGAGTTATGATATTATTAAAGCCCATGGAGGGGAGATCAAAGTAAAAACCCAAGTGGGTGAAAAAAGTGAGTTTACGATTCAACTACCCCTTAAATCTTAAAATTCTAAGTTGCCGCAATGATTTTCTAGAGAATGACGCCCAAGTTGCGCAAGGTTAATAAAATTGTTTTGCAAAGTCTAACAACCAAATGCAAGGTACAATTGACAGGCCCATATCACACATCGCATTCTATTTGTTGGACCTTATTCCACTGTAGATAACTCATAAAATTGCGCCAAACGATCAAGCATGTCCAGGGGTCGATTACGCATCCACCTACCAGATTAGCCAAAAGGTAAATCTCAAGCAAAAAGCAGATTCCATATGCTATATTTGACGAAATATTAAATATGAAATGCCCAAAATGCGATGGCGAGCTGAAGGAAGAAACCTATCAAGGCTTACCGATCAACAGATGTAATAAGTGCTCAGGCATTTGGTTGAACTACCCCGAATTAGAGGAGGTAGAAGATAAGGTATGGAGTGACGAAGAATTAAAAGGAACATTGGAATTCAATCCGGTTAAAAGCGCGCTAAATTGCCCACTGTGCAATAGCGTGATGACCAAATTCAACTACAGGTATTCCGATTTGATAATTGATACATGCCCAAATTTCCATGGCTTTTGGCTTGACAGCGGCGGGGTAGAAAGAGTCGAGAAATTAATGGAGGAAGATAAAGCAGCATTTGAAAGAAAAATCCGTGTGGAAAATCAATGGGACAAACATTTGGCATTTCTACATTCGCCAACTTTTATGAATAAAGTGAGGGATCTGCTCGACATATAAATAGGACTTCTTTATTCGCATGAGACAGGTAACCAAAGAGACTAGACCAAATTGCGCTTTTTCATTTGGTGGCTGGGCATTTCGATATTCCAACCGTCGTTAAGCAGATTGTGAACGTGTACCATTTTCACATGGGTTCCATCCTTCTGGTTTTGCATGACCAGAAATTCTCCCTTGATTGTCTTAATAACAAATCGATTGGTTTCATCCTGAAAAAGGACTTGACCTTCGGCTAATTTCTTAACCTGATTGATTGAGTCAATCTTCATGATTAGTTCTATTTATTAGTCTGTAATTGGCCCAGAGATGGAGCGCGTGAATTGTCCTAAAGGTTAAGCGCAATTTAAGGTAATCGAAAATATATTTCCAAATAAAATTACATAGGCTTGGCAGATAGTTAATAGGTCGTTAATTCCAAAAGCCGCACTAAAATGGTTCGTTCGGCAGGTCTTTGAATTTATACGGGGTTGGAGATTTGATTCCTTAATATATTCCATTCCAGGCAGCTCATTTTAAAACGGTTGTGACTTTTTCGAGTGGAAAATCCGCCAAGGGAAATCAACAGTCTTCGCACTTAATTGACCGGGGAATTCTTTGATTATCAGACCCAGCTATGGTCAGTTCAAAATGAAAAATCTCGGCCATTATTGCAAGCAAATGGAATTCAAGTTATAAGAAATCAAGTGCACAATAACTACGGGTGTTGCGTAGAATCCTGTTTAGTCGGTAAAGGTTGCGTGGACGGCATGTTAATACTCCCTGTGTATCTACTCAATTGTGCCAGTTCGTTAGCAATCTTGCCTTGCAGTTCAGCAATGTTCTTATGTACGTCGTCCAGTTGAGCTGCAGCCTTTCTGGCTTTCCTTGCGTTACTCTTGGCGGTGCCTGCCGTGCTATTCGCCTGAGAGGCATCTTTCTTATTCTGCGGGTCATTGCTCAACCTGTTCGCAGCTGTTGCGTTCTTATCTGCTGATTCCTGCGCTGCGGTTGCACCATCTTCCTTGTTTTTCGTTTTTTGATCTACTGTATTTTGCAACTTCCCCAACTTCAACTGGTCCTCGCTAATCTTCGAAATTAATTTCAATGAATCTGTGTTGACTTTTTGCGCAGATGTATTAATGCCAAAAAACAACACTCCAATAGAGGCCAATAAAATTACTCTTAACATAAAAAATATTTTAAAAAATGATGTCAGGAAAATGAAGTGCAGACAGCAAAAGATATAGTCAGACAACGACTATAAGGTGATGAAGATAAATCATCGAACTTGTAATCCTTATTCAATAAATGCAAAAGTGAAGATAGTCATTTTCAACCACAAACCCTTATATCTTTTGTGAAACAATCCAAAGTATATTTTTCGTCTGGAGTATGTCCCATTTTTAGTTGAAAGGCAAGAGGGTGAAATTTGCTTTTTGAGTTGATCGTCGATTGCGATTTTCAGCTTATACAGTTGTTTAAAATTATTTGACTCCGTGCATTTTTAATTCAATTTCCATCACGGATGACATTCAGAATTTGGAGAACCACGCAATCGCCTATATCAAATTCTTAAAGAAGGAATATGGAATGGATTAAAAATGATGTCCAGATATGCTTCTTGCGTATGATAAGGGTTGAGGGTACTACAGACAATTGGCGAATGGAGAAGGTTAAGTTTGTGGGTCGATAGGGTTTAATGGGTCTGTAAGGAAGTCATCCCCGATTTGCGGAAGATGACGCGGAACGAGTTAAGAGATTTAACAAACTGTGGACAGCAAACGGCGGATAACCCGACAAAATCTAATTCTTGCCGTCATTTTTTCTCATGAATTCGAGGACATCGCGGGCCTGCTGATCCGTGAGATCCTGGTTCGGCATCCTGATAAGGCATACTGCCATGTCAGCCTGGGCCGCCTGGTCCTTGTCCAGCATAACCTTGGTATTGGTGACCCAATTCATTATCCATTCCGGGGTACGGCGACTGGTCACACCCGACCAACCCGGGCCTACCAACAACTCAGTGGTCAGCTTGTGGCATGCAAAACATTTTGTTTCATAAATACGCTTGCCGCTAGTTACCATCTGTTCGTCCAGGGGGTGCGTCAGTTTTATGTTGTCAAACCTTCCGACACCCTTCGAATTGATTCCTGCCATCATGAGAACCGTGTCATACTTATGTTTTGTGCCCGAACTGTCAGGGCCCTGGACATTATTTTCGTTTCCCGGCTGCTTATTAGTCCCGCACCGGTAGATGAAAAACGCTGTGAAAACCAGTAATATCTGCAGAGATATATTTTTCATATTTCTCAATTTTAGTCGAATATTCATGTCAATATTGACGGAAATAGGTAGCCCTGCACTATTTCTTTTTTTGTTTGCCGAGTGTACGAATATAACTTACCAGTTGCCATCGTTGCTGTTCAGAAAAGATCTTTTTATAACCGGGCATGGGGGCCCTGCCTTCGGAAAGCTTCCAGAAAATGGCACCATCAGTTTGCTTCTGGACATTTGCGGAAGTATGATCGGCAGGTTTGGGGTTCAATCCCGCGGCGGCCGGACCATCACCTTTCCCTTTGTCTCCGTGGCACGGCCCGCAGTTCGCCGTGTACAGGTTTTTAGCGTCCGACAGCGCACCTGGGTTATCAGCATACGGGTTTTTTAGGTTGTCGGCGTCCTTTGGTGCCGTCCATGGACTGGTTTGTGCTATTGCCAATTGAAAGATGAGCACAAGAATGGCTGACACAATAAGAATGGTTGGTCCACCAGACCCGGGTACCCACCACTTGCTATTTGAAGTCCGCATATGTTTACAAAATTTATTTGCTCAAAGAAGGAAAAAGACAATTCGGATAGCTTCGGTAACTAAAATTAGGAAAAATGATGAAATCGCCGGATTCAAACGATGCAAATTGGAACGTAATACGCTTATCACCATAACAAATCCAATTTACTGTTTCAGAAATTCTACGATTTTGTTGCGCTCCTCATTGGTGATCAGGGACCGCGTTTGCATGTGCATTCCGATTGTTTCCCATTGCTCGGGGGAAAATGACGCAGACGATGGAGTGTTATGGCACCGCTGGCAATTCTCGGCCCAAAGTTGTACGCCGGATTTCGAAATCACTTTATGGCTAACCTGGCAGCTATACATCGCCGTGATCAGGAGCAGGTTATTGAAGATTGCCACTATTATTATGATTGTCTTCTTCATGATGAATTAAATTAAAGTTGGATAGAAAATTGAACGAAAAAGGTGTCCGATGTCGTGGTGCCGGTGAAGGAACTAAGTGTCTTGCTGGCTGTACTGTTCCCATTATATGCCTGGTAACAGATTTTAAAAACAGTTCGCCAAGTCAACCAATAGTCCAGCCCTACGGTGATATCGTGCTGGTTGGCTCCAAAAGTCGAATTTGACGGGGTATTAAAGACGGTGTACCTGCCGGCAATCTCAAGGTCCTTCATAAAACCGGCTGCTCCAACTGGTCTGAGAGAACATTGCACAAAAGAAGCCGTTGTCTGATTCTTAAAGGTATATGTCTGGGTGGAATCTACCGGGCTTATGTAATTTACGTTTCCAATATTTTGAATGTTATACTGTGCTTTAATGTTTAACAGGATTGGACTGTACATTTTCACATAATTCAGGTCAAAGGCATAGGAATTATCCATGATGTTCTGGTTCGGCGAGCCTTGGTCTCCGACCTTTCCCCACATCCCCGAAATGCCAACTTCGAGGGAAGAATTGGAAAGGGGCAGAAATCCCACCCGGGCAGTAATTGTTTTATTATTGTTGTTGTCTACAATATTTCCGGAGGTCAATGTCCCGTCCGGATTCAGCTGGTTGCCGTTGGTGAGAGCGACGTCATAGCTGAATTTTGTGCTGCCGACCGGGATCCCTCCTTCCACTTCCACGCCATAGTCTGTTGGTGTCATGTCTGCGATTCCCATTGGATCAGGTGCGAGTTTATTTATCCATCCCGCCGCTTCTCTTTTGGCATAAGTTCCATAGGGAAGAACAAAATAGCCTGCTCTCACAATCAAAGCAGGAGCCGCAAACCAGGAAATATCAGCCCAGTTGACGCTAAGACCGTTATTGTTAAACGAGGGTTCGAACTCCATCAGGAAGCTCTTGCCGTGCCTCCACAAAAACATGGGACTAAACTCATAATTGTCTGCATCGGGAAAACTGTTCGATTTGGTGGAGGTGCTGACCCCGCCAAGCGTATTGGTAGTCTTGTTGCTGGCAAATCCAACGGTTGTAAGGCCTACAACCATGAAGTGATCCTCACCTGTCTTCTTGGATGCCATTTGCTTTTCCAGCTCTGAAACCCGGTCCAGCAGGGCAGAATCCACCACTGTCTTTTGTGCATAAAGCGGTATCCGATTCGTTAATGCGGCCACCAGGCAGATTCCCAGGACAATTCTTTTCGATCTCATAATTTATTTGTTTTGAGAGTTAATTGAATTCTATTCACCTCTTGAAACCCCATTCAAAATAGCTAACAGCTTAAAGGTATCATCCATTGGATTTGGAAGCTATGACCGTAATCAACTGAGGCGATGATCTAAATTAATCACCCTTTGCGGGATGCGGTTGGCGATGGGAGAGCAGTCGGATCATGAAAGCCAAGGCGTAATTGACCAGTCAATCGATTTTATTCAAAAGAACCATTGGGGTTCAAAACGGAAAACGGGCGAATTGCTAGTTCCGCCAATTCGAGCCATATCCTGTATTCCAGCATGAACCTTCCAACAGATGACGGAAATCATTCTGACGGCTGAGGGCAGACATCGCTTGTAGAATTCGATTTAATTAGTTTGTGTGAGTCGCCGAATAAAATCAAAACTACTTGAAAATTATGAAATCTCAATTTTCCATATTTGGTCTTGAGCGAATTTCAAGAACCAACACGGATGCGAAACTATCAGGGCAGCCTTATGGATTTCGGAAATATCCCAGGTCATATGATACCAGGGAGGAAGCTTTATTGAATCTCGCCAGCTATATTTACCCTATTACTTGCCCGGCGCTGGAGTCTCTCTTGAAGAGCGGTTATATTTTCTTTTGCAAATTTTTCAATTTCGTTGAATTC
>JAJPJP010000336.1 GCA_021324175.1 Chitinophagia bacterium | reverse complement strand
TTCCGGATGTCCTGCCAGTGGTCATTTTCGATCGCCTACGAATTGGGATTAGTCAATATCGCCCAATCAGTTGGCAGCTCCAGCTACACTGCCAAAAACCATGTGTGGAGCTTTAATGTTGCTTATTGTTTTGGTGACCTTATGGGCAATAAAAAATAGCAATGGTGCAAGATTGATTTCTGCATGAGCAGTGGTTTCTCTATAATCAGGCGCGGGTAATCCTTACCTGCGCTTTTATTTTATTGATTATCAATATATTAGTAATCATACTTCGACTTTTTTCATCCTATGAATTACTTTCTTTTTTGGTTATTTAGCAAAAACGTAATTTCGGGTAACCTGTTCACGCAGGACTTTCCGACTACTTTTGGTGAACGTTGGCGGATTTTACCCTCACTACCATCCCATTTGATTCAATAACGCAGACCCATTAATTTCTTTTTTTTAAATTTTTAAATGGTGAAGTATGTATTCGTATGCATTGCTGGAAAAGAATTGCTATTATCTAGTTAAAGAAAAGGAAGACGATGCGATTACGTTGGTCAAGGTAAATTTTGAAACGGATCAATGCGTGCATGTGTCAAGGTTTGACGAAACTACGGTGCTTGAATGGCGGCAAAAAAATGACCCTATTTTTGATATCCTGGAATTGCTGGATGACGACAAGGTGAAGGAATGGGAACTTGTTTATAAGGATAATTCGGATACGTATAACTATGAGGAGGATGACGATTAGTGACTACCATACAGACAGGAATTTTTGAGGTTAGTGTTCTCCTTTCAATCCGATTCTTTTTTTAAACGTTTTCCAAACCGGAAGAATGTCGGGCGAGAGTTGCAAGCCCACCGTAGCCGTCAGGTAGATTGCAATAAATACAAAGCTGCGGAGGATTATCCAGATAAGCCCGTGGCCGGTTGAAAAGAGTAAAATACAGATGATATATGTCCCTGCCGCGACAAGCAAGGTCAGCATGGTCTTCTTATCGAACGGCTGAAGGCCGAACCTTTTAAAAAGGAATAGGAAGCGGATCAAATTATAAGTACTGAATGAAATTAGATTCGCTATAGCCGGGCCAGTAATTCCCATTGATTTGGTCAAAACATAAGTTAACGGTAAGGAAATTGAAAGCAATATCAGGCCGGTTGCAAAATCAAACCTCCAAAACGTCGATGTGCCGATAATCTGGGCGTTCAGTCCCGTACCCATGTCAACGATACAGTTTATGCCCAAAAAAAGGAAAACCTGCTTGGCGTCAAGGTAATTTGCCTGCAGGTGAAAAACGCTAAAGCCGTCGTCGAAATTCATCCAGATTAACAAAAAAATTGCGGTCGAAAAAATAAGTTGATTTATCGAGGAACGATGATAAACCATGTTAATCTTCGCTATGTCCTTGTCCTTCCATGCCTTGGAAAGCGAGGCCAGCGAAGCGGCGATGATGCTTCGCTGAGGCGCCTGCATAATGCTCGTCATGTATTGAGCAAGAGTAAAAATTGCTGCATCAGCCAAACCTTTGGGCATTACGGCTGCGATTACAATGTTCGCATAGACAGCAGCCAAATTGTGAAGCAAGCTGCCACTCCATATTAGCGAAGCGAGGGTCAAAATCTTCTTTCTGAACTTTCGTGTTACCCGGCTAATACTCAGGGTGAAGTGAATTTCCTTTTTTGTCACCAGGTGAGCCAGAAGTGTCAATGCGATGATGACATACCCAAAAGAATAAAATTTGATGAATGTATCAAAGCTTCCGAGGAACCGGGATAAAAACAACAGAATCAGCAGTGTCGTAAATGCTCTGAACTGGAATTCCCTGAGGTAACTGGTTAGAACGGATTTGTGTAACTGCCACGCATATGATTCCAGCAATGTGTAGATCGTAAAGCCGAATCCGAAAGGAAATATCCAATAGTAGTACTGAACAAGTTCCGGAGAATGCGCGCCATATTTTCTAATAACGAGATTTTTAAATGCCAAACCGCCAACAACAACCAAAATAAAACCTGCCGTCGTGATGAGCAGGGATAGGCTGATCATGTCATTTTTTTTCCTGGGCAGATTATCAACGTAATACGGAAAGAATTTAAAAATATAGGATTGCATTCCCAGATTCGCGCAGGTAAACATGACATAAGCTATTGAGCCAAAAATGGAAATTAAGCCGTACTGAGTGGGGGTAAATCCCCCATTCCGGGTGAATAGGTAGGTGTTCAAGGCGCCAAGGGCAAAACCGACATAAATGATACCGGAAGAAAGAATACTTTGCCGCCTGATTGTGCTCATGTAGGTTTTCGATGCTTCTTGCTTACAAAGATGCGCGATTTTATCTATTCAACCCTCTTGGTTTGGACGAAGAAGTTTCTGTCAACTGTCATGTCGGCCGGTGGAGTTTGGAGAATAAGTTTTTGCCATTCCTGGGTTGGATGAACCATCAGATTCTTCTTTTCGCCGCAATTGATTTTAACAGGCATATTAAAGCCTGCCACGCAGTCGGTCCAGCGATATTCCACGGTATCGACGGCAATGTGGTACTCGAGGATAGGTATCATGGTCGTGCGCAAATACTCATCAAATACTTTGGAAAAGTCAATGCCCGCCTGCTTACTGATATAATCTTCAATCTCTTTACTATCGACCGTTTTGTGATAGAATGTTGAATTGATTCCATGCAAGATTTGCCTGAACTTGTCGTCATTCCCAATAAGCTGCCGAATCGTATGAAGCATATTGCCTCCTTTGTAGTACATGTCACCCGATCCCTCTTCATTTATGCCGTAATGCGCAATAATAGGCCTGTCGTTTAAGATCCTTTTTCGCGTTCCAATACAGTAGTCATCGCCGGCTTCAATTCCATCCTGGCAATCGGTATAAAGCGTTTCTGCATAATTTGTAAATCCTTCATGTATCCACATGTCAGCAAGGTCTTTTGAAGTTATGCTGTTGCCCATCCATTCATGACCGCTTTCATGGACAATGATGAAGTCCCATTTCAATCCCCACCCGGTGCCAGACAGGTCTTTTCCAAGATATCCATTTTCAAACCGGTTTCCGTACGCTATGTCGCTTTGATGTTCCATACCCAAATGGGGGGCTTCGACGAGTTTATACCCATCCTCATAAAATGGATAGGGTCCATACCAGTACTCAAAACAGGTTAGCATACTGTCAACCTGCTTGAATTGTTTTCGTGCCTTGTCCAGGTTATAGTCAAGAACCCAGTAATCACAATCCAATTTGCCCTTCTGACCCATAAAATCTTCATGCCAGGTGACGTATTTGCCGATATAGGGGACAATATCATAATTATTAATTGGGTTAACCACCTCCCATTTATACGTTGTCGTACCATTGTTGTTCATCTTTCTCTCTTTCAGTCTCCCGTTGCCTACGGCAATCAGCGTATCGGCAACCGTTACAGACAAAGAGGCCCCCTGGTCAGGCTCGTCACTTTGATGATCTTTGCAAGGATACCACACGCTGGCACCCAGTCCCTGGCACGCGACCGACATCCAGGGCCGATCGAGCTTATCCTTCGTAAATATCCAGCCGCCTCCCCACGGAGGTCGCACGGCAATTTTCGGATTTCCTTCGTAGCTAATAAATATCGTTTCGATTTTTCCTTTTTCGAGGGTTTGGGGAAATTCGACATGAAAGGCGTTTCCTTCCCTCCTGAATTTCAGTTGTCTGTTATTCCATTGAATATTTGTGATGATCATTGGTTCCTGGAGGTCGATCTGCATTACACTTCCCTGCGAAAGGACTTTAAACCGGATGCTATTGCTTCCAAGTAAATATTTTTTTTCGTAGTCCGGCCTGACCCATATATCGTAGCGAAGAACGTCCCACCACGCCCTTTCCGGAGTAATGGTGCCCCTCAACGTGTCTGAATGTGTAAACGGTCTTTGTACTCTTTGTGCGAAGGATGCATTCACCGCACACAGTAATAGAGCCAGGAAAAGTTGGGAAAGACTTCTCATGTGCGATTTTTGAATTTGAACCAAAGGATTGATTTTGTTTTGCCAGCTGATGAAGATAAAAAACGGTTTGGCAGCTTATTTTTAAATTACATCAGCGGTTAAATGCAGCCAAAAATAAACGGGGCGTAATAAAATTACACCCCGTTGCACAACCGACCCTAATCTATAAAACTAAAACTATCTTTTTTCCTGATCTTTGTTCATGTGGGGAATCTTTTTTTCAGTGTTGTTCTCGTCATTTTCGCGAAGTTTTCCTGGGTTTTCAATTTCGCTTTCGTCGCTTTGATTTTTCCAATTTTGATTAGTGTTCTGTTGATTTTTCATGTGATCGCCTTGTTGCTGGTGGCCGGAATGCGCCTGCGGTTCCTTACCGCCAGTTTCCTGGCGCATATGCCCTTTGTCTTTTCCGTGATTCTTCGTGCCTTGCGAAGATCCAGTGTCTTTGTTTTTCTTTTCAGGCATGTCGTTCTTTTTCATATTTTCCTGCTTTTGCATAAGCTGATTTTTAATTTTTAAAATAGATCTTCTTGGAAAAATCCAAAAATGATACCAGCAGGACAAAAAGGGAAAAAATGTTGAAAATATCAGAACTCGTCGGATTGCAGAGGTTCCCTATCCACAATCAGTAGATTATTTTCTACAAGAGGAATGGAATTGTTTCGATTTGCGATTATCGATCGCCCTTATGGTTCGATTAAGGGAATATACCGAGTTCAGCGTAGCTGGTGGCGACCTTATTTATCGCGACAATATAAGCTGCCGTTCTCATGTCAGGAATTTGGACGTTTGATTTCCAGCAATCCATTATTTCCTTTGTGGCGGTGCTCATGGTTTCTTCCAGGCCGCTATAAACAAGGTCGACTTCATCTGCTCCATGCATAATAAATTCTCTTTCCTTGGCCCCCACTTTCTTACCCGTCAGGTCTTCAATTTGACTTATTATATGCGCGTTCATATTTTCTGTGAATCGTTTCTCCAGCCTTCCATACCGGACATGACTGAGATTTTTCAGCCATTCAAAATATGAGACAGTTACTCCGCCCGCGTTTAGGTACATGTCCGGAACAACAAGAACTCCCTGGTTGGCAAAGACGTCGTCGGCCTCTGGTGTGAGCGGTCCGTTTGCAGCCTCACCGATTATCTTAGCCTTTACTCTCGGCGCGTTTTCTCCGTTGATGACATTTTCAAGCGCTGCCGGAATAAGAATATCGCATTCCTGCTCCAGCGCATCTGATGAATTGACAATGTTTGTTGCACCCGGGAAATTCAGGATGGACCCGGTCTTTTTACGATGTTGAAATACTTCTTCTTCATGCAGGCCATTTTTATTAAAGATTGCCCCTTCATATTCCGCCAGGGCGATGACCTTAGCGCCACCTTCGCGGAAAAATTTAGCGGCGTGATAACCAACATTGCCCAAGCCTTGCACAATCACCGTTTTTCCGCCCACACCAAGTGGCAAATTCATTTTTTCCATAACCTCCTTCATATTGCACACCTCTCTTATCCCGTAAAACACGCCCAAGCCAGTCGCTTCTTTTCGTCCCCTTACCCCGCCCTGCGAAACTGGTTTGCCGGTAACGCAACCCAGACCGTCAATCTCCCCGGGGCGCATGCTCATATACGTATCGAGGATCCAGGCCATTTCCCGTTCGCCAGTCCCATAATCTGGTGCAGGTACGTCGGTGCCAGGTCCAATAAAGTTCTTTTTGATGAGCTCAGAAGTGTAACGGCGTGTTATTTTTTCAAGCTCGTACGGCGTATATTTTTTCGGATCAATGCTTATTCCACCTTTTGCCCCTCCAAACGGTACATTGACAATGGCGCATTTGTAGGTCATCAAAGCGGCTAGCGCCATAACTTCATCCAGGTTTACCGAGAGGGAAAATCGGATGCCGCCTTTGCTTGGCAGTTTGTGTTGGGAGTGTTGAACGCGATAGGCCTTGATGACCTCGATCTTGTCGCCGATTTTAACGGGGAAAAACATGCGATATACTGAATTGCACTGTTTGATCTGTTCAAGGATTCCGGGGTCCCAATTGGTAAATTGGGCAGCCTTGTTAAAACTTTTTTCTACTGCTTCGAAGAATTTGTATTCTGGTGCAGGCATATGAAAGATTTAGTTTAAGAATTTGGAGCTATCGGGCACGAACCATATATCAAATTTTGCATGGTCATTTTTCCAACCCGCTGATTTTTCGATCCAGGCTGATCAGGTAAAAAAAGAGGCCTAAAAGAAT
Organism: Chitinophagia bacterium; assembly: GCA_021324175.1. Taxonomy (GTDB): domain Bacteria; phylum Bacteroidota; class Bacteroidia; order Chitinophagales; family Chitinophagaceae; genus Puia. The sequence goes on along the minus strand of JAJPJP010000336.1, from coordinate 5,316 downwards.
GACCACCAAAACTGCCACAACGACGTAAATTTTCCCATTCGATCTCAGCGCATCGGCCATTTCTGGTCTTTTCTCATTCAGGCTGTCTTGTGCGTTTGTAATCAGGACAGGAAAAGCGACGAGCAATGTTGCCAGTTTTTTAATCAAGAATTTAGACATTGGCCAGTTTTTTATCGGAAATGGTGCGGAGTCTGATGTGCAGCGTTGTAATCCACGTACCCAGCAAAGTCCAGCCTGGAACAGCACCAAGCCAAAACACCATTCGCATGCGGCTGTCTATGTCCTTAGTGTCTAAAGCCGGGTTACCCATCCCGCCTGGATGCAAACTTTCAACCATTCTGGGTATGATCCAGATCGTAGGAAACAGCATTGCAAATGCGAATATGTTATAAACAGCCCCCAGCCTGCCCCTTTTATCCAAGTCAGTGACGGAATTACGCAAAACAAAATATGCGAGATAGATAAGTAAAGCTATCGCCGCTCCAAGTTGTTTCGGATCGTTGCTCCAGAAAGCTCCCCAAGTATAACGTGCCCAGATCGAGCCCGTAACGAGCCCGAGTATTCCAAACACAATGCCTGTCCTGGCGTATTCGACTGCATAATTATCCGACTTTAAATCTCCTTTACGCAAGTGCCTGATGGAATAAATGGCCGACGTAATGAAGAAGATCATCATGGCGAACCACATCGCCACGTGAAAATAAAGATTGCGGATGCCCTCATTCAATATTGGTTTTACGGGAACTTTTCCTAAAAATCCCGCGGTTACGGTATAGACCAACAAACAGATGCTTAATATTTTCCACCACTTATTGCGAAGCATAGAGGATCCCATGTCGGTGGTATTTTCAAACCTTCACCAGCAAGTGAATAGCAAACGCAGGCCACCACAATTTGGAACGCAAAAATAGGGTAAAGGCATTCAATTTGAATATTTAAGGCCAAAAAACTTACAAGTGTTAGTTATGTGCACAAACAAGCATACATCGAGAAGGTGCGAAGTAGCCAAAACAAAGTCGACTTTTCCGCCAATTAGTCTTTCCATAAGAATGGAAAAAGGATGATTGCCAGAATTACAATTAATAGGTCAAACGCTGCCACAAGCAGAAAGATGAAAGTCAAGCTCCCTTGAACTACAGATGAAAAGGCAATATTTGAGAGGCGGATCAAAAGCAGCAATTGCGGAATAATCAACGGAAAACCCAGAATTGCCATTAGGGCGGCGTTCTGCTGGGCCCGGGTGGCGATTGCTCCCAAAAAGGTAAAGACAAGGCTTAAGCTGACACCGCCAAAACTGCTGATGGCGGCAAATAAAAGCGGATTTTGAAGGGGGATACCTAATAAAAGCATAAACAATAGCAGTGCTAACAAATTCATCACAAGCATGAGCATCCCGTTAAATAACAATTTCGCCAGTATAAAATGTGGTGCGCTGATAATAGAGTAGAAGTACAACAGGCGGCCGCGGGTCTCCTGCAAAAAGCTTTTGGCGATTGCATTCACACAAATAAAAAGCTGCATCATCCAAAATAGACCTTTCCAAACTGATTCCTCGGGTTGACCCAAATCGAGAAAAAGCACAAAAATAGTCGAGGAAACATAAAGGAAAATGCCGTATAAGCTATACTGCTGCCGTATTTCAAGCAGGATATCTTTTTTTAGCAAAGCCAATATTTTCCGGGCCATGAAGGTTAAATCAGGCTAAAGATAAATCGTAAATCAACTTTGAAAGACTAAATGTTCAAATTTCCCGCTGATCGTCTTTAAGGAATATAAGGCCTCTGCACTATGCCAGGTCACCTTTTGCATAACAAGCCCTGCATCGCGGTTCATAAATGTCTTTTTCACCAAGAAGAATCTGCGACTCCTGATTTGTCTTCCGATATGAATAGTTAGCAATATTGCCGCAACGCGCGCAAATAGCGTGCAGTTTGGTTAAATAGTCTGCTTTTGCCAATAGTTTTGGAACAGGGCCAAACGGCATGCACGCGTAATCCATGTCAAGACCTGCAACGATCACGCGCGCTCCTTTGATTGCCAGCTGATCGCAGATATCTGGAAGTTCTTCATCAAAAAATTGAGCTTCGTCAATGCCGACGACATCAGCAGATCCAAAATGATCGATTATCGCTCTTGAACTGCGTACCGGTTTGGAAAATAAGGTATTTTCATCATGGGAAATGATGCTTTTTGAATCATACCTGGTGTCCATTTCGGGCTTAAATATTTCAACTTTTAGATTGGCAATCTTCGCTCGTTTTAAACGGCGAATAAGTTCTTCCGTTTTACCGGAAAACATTGACCCACAAATGACCTCGATCCAACCTCTACGCGCATTGTTAATATTTGGTTCAATAAACATATTAGTAAAAAAACTTTTCTAATTTTACCACTTTGCCTCTTGATACCACCATTCATATACTTATGGAACGATTGCAGGAACTGATCAGCAAATTAAAGGAACAATTTGAACAAAATGCTCCTGCCTCGCAAATGTTGCTAACGACGCAACTTATCCAGAGTGAATTATTCAGGAACAGTCAGCAACCGGCTTCATTAGGGACAGCCAAAGTGGCCGTCGTGATGCCGTCGTCAGTTAAGATGGCCGTGCCTGAAAAGGAAATTGAGAAAGTTATCGTACAGAAAAAGGACGAAAATCCCGAGTTCAGGAGGTACGCGCAACCGCAGGGATCAATAATGGAGCCTTCTGATAATTGGTCCTACAATAATCCAATGGCTGAAATTCCGACTCTTGCACAGCAACAGATTGCCAAAGAGGTTAACGATTTTATCGGAAGCGAGGGAATGTCGCTCAATGAAAAACTGAAAGGCGATGTCAAAGAATTGGGAACTTCTTTGAAGCATAGTCCCGTCCAGGATTTAAAAAAAGCTATTGGAATTAACGATCGATATCTTTTTATCAGTGAGCTTTTCAGGGGTGACGAAGCTATGTATGAGCGCAGTATCAAGACGATAAATAATTTCCGAATACTTGCTGAAGCAGAATATTGGATTGAGCGCGAATTAAAGGTTAAATTGGGTTGGGACAACGCAAAAATCATTACTCATCATTTTTACGATGTTGTCAAGAGACGATTCGCATGAATATATTCCATAATTTTTGTGGTGGCGCCTCTTCTCGTGTACACAAAGTCTCTTGATGCCTCGCATGCCTGGTAATATTCTTCAGGATAAGTAAGTAACCTGTCAAAAACAGATTCAACCTCCAAGGCACTGTCCACGACGAAGCCGCCGCCGGATTCCGCCAGGTCAACCGCTTCCGCGAACTTTTCAATCACCGGCCCATACACGACTGGTTTACCATATACGGCAGCTTCCAAAACGTTGTGTATTCCATCATCGCCGAAACCTCCGCCGACATAGGCAATGGTGGCGTATTTATATAATCTTGATAACATTCCAATATTGTCTATGATGACGACATTGGTTTTCTCGGACTCTTTGATGCCTTGCGTCACCAACAGAGAATAACGGATTGTGCGGCGGAAGAGCGCCTCTATTTCGCGCAGCCTGTCTTCGTTGATGTCGTGCGGGGCAATGATAAACTTTATTTCAGCATGGGAATTTGCATAGTGGTCAAGCTCTTCTTCATCTTCTTCCCATGTGCTTCCGGCAACTACCACCGGGATATCTCTGCCGCAAAATTTCTCAATGACGGGAAAGCTTTCAGCATTTTCCGCGATTTCGATGACCCTGTCAAACCGGGTATCACGGCTCACCGTAACGTTTTCGCTGAGACCAATTCCCGCGATCAATCTCTTCGAATCGTCTGTCTGCACAAAAATGTGTCGAAAGCAAGACATCATCCCCCGATGCAGCCCTCCATACCATTTAAGGAAAATGTAGTCGGAATAAAAGACAGCGGAGACAAGAAGGACCGGAATTCCTGCTTTTCTAAGCCTCCTCAGATAGAAATACCAGTAATCGTAGCGAATCCACAGCACGAGACTGGGTTTTATTAATTCGACGAACCGTTTTGCGTGATCCGGCGAATCGGTAGGCAGATAGGTTACATAATCGGCAATATCCCGATTCTTGACAACTTCGTATCCCGACGGAGAAAAAAAGGAAATTACAATTTTGACTCCCGGATATTCCGCCCTGATTTTCTCCAACACCGGCCGGCCCTGTTCGAATTCGCCAAGCGATGCAGCATGCATCCAAACGACTTGCGCGTCCGCAGGTTGAAATTCAGCCTGGATCCGTTGCATCAACCGTCGCCTGCCAGCAAGCCAGAGTCTCGCTTTGTGGTTCCACGGTGATATGATCAGTGCCCCGAGCCTGTAAAGCCAAAGAAAACCAATATAAAAAGCAATATTCACGGCGTGAATTTAGTTCGTAAATGTCAAACCATTATCTAAGTTCACTGCTCCCGGCCTCATTGCGGGAAAGCGATTTTGTTATAGGTTTGTGGCCGCCCGGAAATACCATAGCCCAGAGATCATGGATCCGGGCTTAATAATAATTTAAAGTTTGAGACGTTTTTGTAATATTTAGCCCAAAAATGGCGTTTAATGACCTGAAAATGAAAGGCTTTATTAGGCGCTTAAATTAAACCACAATTATGAAGATTGCCGTTGTCGGTACCGGTTATGTCGGTTTGGTGACTGGTACCTGTTTTGCGGATACTGGAAACGACATTTGCTGCGTAGACATTGATGTTGCGAAGGTTAATAAATTGAAATCCGGCCAGATTACTATTTACGAACCGGGTCTTGAAAAGCTTTTTTTAAGGAATCTCAAAGAAGAGCGGCTGCATTTTACCACGGATCTTGAAGAAGGAATCAGAGACGCAGCCATCATTTTTTTAGCGCTGCCAACTCCCCCTGGCGAAAATGGGTCCGCGGACCTTAAATATGTTCTTGGAGTCGCTGATCATATTGGCCAGATCATTAATTCTTACAAAGTGATCGTTGACAAAAGCACGGTTCCGGTGGGGACTGCCGAGAAAGTTCGCGCTGCGATCAGTAAAAACTATTCAGGAGAGTTTGATGTCGTGTCTAATCCAGAATTTCTCAGGGAAGGAGTTGCCGTTGATGACTTTATGAAACCGGACAGGGTCGTGGTCGGCACAAACTCCGAGCGGGCGAGAAAGGTAATGGATGAGCTTTACAACCCGTTTGTTCGTCAGGGCAACCCGATAATTTACATGGACGAACGCTCAGCCGAGCTGACCAAATATGCTGCAAATTCATTTCTGGCGACAAAGATCACCTTCATGAATGAAGTCGCGCAGCTTTGTGAACGGTTGAATGCCGATGTGGATATGGTAAGGAGAGGGATCGGAAGCGATGA
>JAJPJP010000168.1 GCA_021324175.1 Chitinophagia bacterium | reverse complement strand
TGTGGCTCGACCCGCAAAATCGTAAACAGCTTCTCGTATGGGATCTGTGCGAGTTCGATCACGTGGGCGAGCGTGCAAAACCGCCCATTTTCAAAAATCCGCAGCCACCAAATCAGCGCCGTCAAAAAATTAATGGCTGACTCAACCCAGAAATCGCCCTGCTTTTTGATCCACTCGCGGTTTAGCCCCAGCAAAATCGTCCGCGCCGATTCCGCGGCATCGGTGATGTCTTGCATCGAATCCGGAAAAATCGGGTTGCATCTTTGCCTGGGATGATCAAAGTTGATCACAAGAAACTCCGGCTTCACAGTCCCGGGTGTGCCGGCTGCACCACGCTCCAGCCAATATTGATGGGCAACGCGCGTCAGATCCGGGTACTTAAAGTCATATATAAACATCGCGAATCCTTTTAGAATATGTTGCCGGATGATTTGACGCACGATGAAAAAAGTCTTTCCGCTGCCAGGCGTTCCCAGGATCAGCAGCCCGCGGAAGGGGTTCGTGACATTGATCCAGCTGGTCTTCTTCCTGCCCCGGAATTCATAAATGGCAGGCAGGTTGATGGAATACTCGTTTTCGATCAATCTTTCTTCCTGCGGGAATGATTCACTGCGGGTATTAAAAACCTCCTGCGCTGATGATGGTCGGAAAAGTACTGCCAGGTTTGAAAGCGAATGCCAGGTGAGCAAAAGGCCTGAAACAGTCAACAATAAATAAATCTCGTAACGAGTAACAAGACTTAAATCCGTCCGCATAACTTCTGCGGAGAAGAAGAAAATGCAGAGCCCGATGGAGAGTAAAAGGATCGCCGCTTTAAAAGAAGGCTTCCGGTCACTTCCCGACCTGCTCCCTACCAGCGAACATGCCAGTGTGACCATGATCAAAGATTTCAGGATGAAGTAATTCCGGATCATTCCAATCCGGGAGAAATTTCTGATAAGCCGGTGCACGAGGTCGGAAACAAGCCCAAAGTGCACTAACAGGGGATAGCAATAACAGATCAAATGAATGACAAGCAAAGAGATACTGCATATCAAAAACATTTCGCGAAGTTGTCTCCATCCCTGGTCAGGAACCGCTAAATTGTTTGGCACCATAGTGATGATATATTGATCACCTCGACTGCTCCACTTGCTTTTTGCGACGGGTAGTGAGAACTCTCGTTTCATCGTCATCAGATTCCGATGTCGCGGTTCCATCGGGATTTGCTTTTCCTATACCCCGATCCCGTGCTGCAACTCGAGCAGGCTTCTGCGCGGCCAAGTCCTTGCCGCGCTCAAGTGTCTTATCCCGCAACAATTCCGAAGGCAGCCCCATCCGCTTCATCACGCCCTCCGTGTTATATTCCGCGCCCAGCCTGGAGCCGCTGCTTGCAACTCGCCGTCCATGATCCACATAAAATATTTCCGGCAAAGAAGCTCCTTTGAGGGCAGCAAAGGAAACCTGAACCCTTTCCTTTTCCATTGCCCGGATAAAACCCTCAACCGAAGCGGGTGGCCGGACAAGCACCCAGTCAACCGAATTTCTGATCCGCAAGGATTCGGGCTCAAGGGAAGCCTCATTCTCCCTAAACCTTTTTTCCAACTTTGCTAAAGTCGGCTGGCTATCAAAAAATGATGCCTTAATTGGCGCACGGAATTTCCCGTTATCGTCCTGGCCCTCATAAAGAAGTCCTCTTAACTGATAAAGCTTGCTGTTTTCCCTGCCGCGAGTTGCCCGGACTCGATAGTCGCGCAATATGGCATTGAATTCCTCGAGCGATCCATACTTATACTGGTCGATCACACTGTCTATGGCGGAACTAATACGAACAGCAATCGGCATCTTGCCGTCGAATCTTGCGTTGCTCGCTCTCTTTTCTTTCACATTTTCCGCAGCCCTTTGGCGCTTTTCCGTTATTACCAATCCCCACTTCCTTTCGAGATCCCTGCAAATAAACCAAGAGGCCATTAAACCCCATTCATTGATCCGACTTCCGTCCGGGCGGATCGTATTGGTCACCACGTGCATATGAGGATGGGCCGAATCATAATGCCGATAGACCAGGTACGGCTGCTCATCAAGCCGGATCCTCTTCATATATTCTTCAACGATCGCGATGTCCGCCAGCCCCGATATTTTCTCCAGGTCTTTGGGATTCCATCCAAGCAATATGTGAATCGTGACAAATTTTGCCCGGCTATTTAGCTCCAGCCTTTCTTCAAATCGACTCAGCTTTGTTTTGAGATCGAGCTCGCTTGGCTTTTCCAGGAAGTTCCCGGCATGAACCAGTTCCGCTACGCCCCGATTAACTTTTCTTTCGTGGTATTGCAGCACCCTCCTGAATTGACTTTTGAATATTATTGTTGCGACCATTGTTTAGTGATTTGGATCATGAGCTGTCTTGTTTCTTCGGTTTTTGCCAGGACCGTAACGAGGCAGTTTTTATTTTCTTCGGCCAGGGCGTTAATTTCAGCATTAGCCGGAAGTGATTCCATTTTTTTTACAAGCGCATCCAGGGACCTGGTGGCCGCAACCCATTGATTTTTGATTTCAATCATGGTTTCCAGCTGGTCGTCCTGGCTTCGGTTCCTGTATTTAATCGTTACGGGGCCTTTCTTCAAAACCTCGCGGCAATACTCGCTGAAAGAACGACAGGTCGATTGCGCGTAAGCCGATTTCACCAGTTTCAAGGTTTGATCATCGGCACAAATGTGGATCAGGCGCGTTTTTCTGCTCATCAATTTTTATTTGGAATAAAGGAAGCCCGTCTCGCCCTCAACACTTTCCTATTTCGTCCGGGCAGATATGAGGGCTGAATGATCATGGTCTTATCTTTCGAAAAAGCGACAGGGGTCACTGTGAAAACAAGATCTTAATTCTTTTTGCCTCTGAGAGAACCAAACCTCGAATCCATATATATTTTCAAAACCCCTATCTAAGCGATTGCCCTGATGCAGCCTGCCGCCGTAAGTGAGAGTTCAGCAGGCGTGCATACAGGGAACAACCATCTGTTTCAACTGACGCTTATCGTCCGAAAGGTTCCAGGGGTAAGAAGGCGGTCCGGCAGGAGGCAGCCCGGTCCGACTTTGTCTTAACAAATTTCATTCGCTGAGAAGAAAAACCATAGACCTCAAAAAAGGAAAAATAGACCTAAATATATTTTCTCGCAAAACGCAAGTAAATTCTAAGCAATGGCTTAGTGTTATGTTGTTGAAGACGCTAAGTTTGCAAAATGCGAATAGAATCAAAGAGGCTTATCGGGAAGAAACTCCCTGACTGAACATTTCAGGATTTTCGCAATTTGATTTAGTCGTTCCAGGGAGTAGCGCGTTTTGTAATTTTCGCTTTCGACCTGTCCGATATAACTTGAGGATACATCAAGCTCGTATGACAGATCCAGTTGAGAATAGCCTAATTCCTCCCGTCGTTGTTTGACCTTTTTGATGGCATAGCGATCAATCGCGGAAACGGGCTTCATGCAATCGAAATTGCACTAAAACGAGGATTGCGTAAACAAGTAATAGCTTAGTGCCTATTCACAGCAACGACAAAAAATGAGATTCAACTCAAATAAGGAACGCAGTGCCTATTGGGAAGAAATGTGCAGGCAATATAGCGAATCTGCGGTCAAACAGGCCATTGACAGCCTGAAGCAAGACACGCAGGAAGTACTCCATCTCCATTATGGTAAAGGCCACAGCCTGTCAGAGATTGCCACGATCATGAATAAATCGATCACGGTCATCCGAAATCATCATAACCGCGGAATATTCAAACTCCACCGCTATTTCAATCGGGACGCTTCTGAAAATGTTTAGGGGTATAACCAAACCTTCTTTTGAATTTTCTGATAAACCACGCTGACGACTCGTACCCGATTTCATAAGCAACGTTGGAAACGGCGCAAACGATGTCGATTTTCCCAATCCTTTCTGTTTAAGCTTCAGGATCATAAAATAAGAATGGGTCTATTTTTTATTTCTTAGGGTCTATCCGGCACGCAGTCCCACCGATAGTTTGCGCTTAATAAATGTTTCGGTCCCATGACCACTGCACCAATACCGGCTGACCTTCCGCAACTGTTTTGCAAACCCCCGGATGACTGTAGCGAAGTATTTCATATCATGCTGCCCGGAGGCGAATTGATCATTCGGTCGCTTTGTCTGCGTATTGACCTGGATATGATCCACGATTGGGCAGGACGTGCCTATTCCAAACGATTTTGGCAATTGGATCATCTCTCACGGGACGGGCTTGGTGAAACGTATCGCTCGTTACTCCGGAATCTTCATGCGCATTCGTTCATTTTTGTTTTTGACGGTTATCCCGTGGCGCAGGTCGATATTTACCAGGTGCTGGCTGACGAACTCAGCGCGCATGTAACCGCGTCCCCGAATGATTGCGGGATTCATTTATTGATGCAGCCGCCGGGTCAGTCGCCAAAAAACCTCTCATTCGAAGTCCTGCGTTCGTTCGGCGCTTATTTTTTTTCATTCGATGGCCATGGCGACCTCTATGCAGAACCTGATTGCAGAAATGCACTGGCCAACGTTCTCGCTAAAAAAGCAGGATTTGAATATCTCAGGAAAATACAACTATCATACAAGACGGCTAATCTGTATGTGCTAACCAAAAACCGATTCCATGCTACGCATCAGGTCCCTTGACCTCGCCCGCGGGTTCACCGTGCTCATGATCGCACCGATCCACACCGTCATGCTATACAGCCGGCTTGATGTTCGGGACACGCTAATGGGAAAATTGCTGGCCTTTATTGCCGAAGGACCAGGTGCCCAACTGTTCATGCTGCTGATGGGTCTGAGCTTTGCACTGTCCGCGAATCGTGCAAATCCGCCGGCTCACTCGAATGCCCTACCGGTGATCATTAAACGAATCCTCATGCTTCTTTTCACCGGGTACGCCCTTAACGCTGCCAAATTTTTCATTCCTTATTGCCTGGGTTGGCTGCCCGATCAATTGCTCCGAGA
>JAJPJP010000251.1 GCA_021324175.1 Chitinophagia bacterium | reverse complement strand
GTGGTAAAAATGCACTTATATCCCTTTACGCATGCGGTCAATGCCAGCCCCATTCCTGTATTCCCGCTGGTGCATTCGATAATTGTTCCGCCAGGTTTCAGCTTACCCTCTGTTTCTGCCACTTCGATCATTTTTAACGCCATGCGGTCCTTGATCGAATTTCCCGGATTAAAATAATCGACTTTAGCGAGAACCTCACAGGGGAAATCGCCTGTTAATTTATTCAGACGGATGAGGGGCGTATGTCCGATCGTTTCAAGAATATTATTCTTAATATCCATAAATTGGCTGTTACAACAGGCGTAAAGTTACAATTTTTGCACCGCGATGCCTGATGACCAGCCCGTTTTTTTAACCAATTAAGGATGAGAAATGGCTATAGGTTATTAATAGCAGAGCTTCTTTTAACATTAGCGGATAAAAAAGCCTCTTCGGACATTTGTGCGCAAAGGCGCCAGACTCAATGATGATAATCATCAAGCGCCTTGTTGTCGTGCCAATTTCTTTTTTCGCGTAATAATCATATCGAGCATCACCAAACCCAGGACAACATTGATGAGCAGGAATATGTTAACATAGGTATTGTTAAAATACTTTCCCCAACTCAGGTTTCCGGGGTTATACTTCGTTATTAAATCTTCCGCAGGAGAATTCCCCCCGGCAGCAAAATGAATTTGCGCCAAAGCATAAATGAGAAAGCCTGCAATCAGAGTCAGAAAGAAAGTCCCAATTCCCCAGATAATTTTTTTGTCGATATACTGCCGGGCCGCCGGTGCAACTTGATGTTTCGCGATTTCTTCGATGACATTGCGGGTAAATCGCATTGAGGGGGCTTCCAGTTCAGCACTGGTCAACAATTCATTCAGTTGCAACAAATCGCGGTATTTTTTTTGCCACTCGATGTTCGACTCAATTAATTGTTCTATTGCAGATTTTTCCTCGTTGCTGCAAAGGCCATCGATATAGTCCCATAATCTTTCGTCAATAGAATCCTGCTTGTCCATAAAAACATTTTTTATCGAATTGATGTTTGTATCGTAAAGCTCCGTCCGTTTTAGCATCTCGGATCCGCGCTGCCTATTCGCCTTGTAATTCACGTATTTCATCGGCAAAGTTTTTTTCCATCTTTTCCTTTAATCTTTGCCTCGCCCTGTGCAATTTTACTTTAACAGTATTTGGTTCCATTCCCAAAATCCTCCCCATTTCCTGAAGTGACTGTTCAGCCGAATAGAACAAAGTAATAATTTGTCCATCGTTCGGGCTAAGCATCTTGATGGCTTCATTAACCATTTTCGTGCGCGACTTTTGTTCTACCAAGTTTGCACTAAAGCTCGATTCCCGATTTTCCAACTGTGAGGCCGCTTTCTCGCTGTCAATTGACGAGATGTCAAGCTTTTTTTTTCGAAGAAATGTTATGCAATTTGTCCGAACTATTGTATAAAGCCAGGTGCTAAACTTTGATTCGCCGCGAAAATCCGCAAGGGAACGATAGGCTTTCACAAAAACGTCCTGAGATATTTCCTCCGCGTCCTCGCGATTGCTTGTGAATCTGTGAACAAGTGTGAATACATAATTCTGGTAACGACTTACCAGCCCAGCAAAAATCTGTTGTTCCCCCTTCAGAACTCTGCTGATAATCTCTCTATCTGTCAGTCCGACATGCATGACCCTTATATGACTAGCAGGTGTTAATTCAGGTTACACCGGTAAGGCCGTTTGTTTGGCCAGCCAAATGCAAAGAAACTGAAGAATCGAGGATGAAAAGATTTTTATTGAAGGCTGTAACCTGACAATCCGAGGGGTAGTCATAATTACGAAACGACGCTGAACCTGGTTTCCGACTCAATAAAGCTCAAGAAACTGTAACCCGGATAAGATTCAAGTAGTCGTATAAAACAACATACACAAAACAATAAATTTTTTTTATGGCAGACGTAATTGGCGTATTTATCCCGATAATACTGGGCCTGGGTGCATTCGCGATGATATTTGGCATCCGGTACCTTCAAAATAAGGAAAACATCTCCATGATCGAAAAGGGTATGAATCCCAAACTAATTGAAAGAAGGCCAACGCCTTACCGCAACCTGAAGTGGGGCCTCCTTTTCCTTGGCGCAGGATTGGGCCTATTCGCTGCGTATTTACTTGACAATTTTGTCTTCTACAGAATGCATCGCGACTTTGACTGCGGATCGAATGTGGCAATCTATTTTGCGCTGATTGCAATTGGGGGCGGACTTGGCCTGATCAGTTCGTACCGGATTGAAAAGAGGGAATTACTTGACAAACATATGGATTCATAGTAGGCCCCAAACTCTTTAATAATAAAAAGGCATCCTCCGGGATGCTTTTTTTGTGCCCGAACTTTAGGCGATGTTAAATGTTGTCTATCTTTTTCATAGTGACTGTTCAGCGCATTTTTTTTCGCTAAAATTGCCAATAAAGACAGATTTTTGTGGAGCTCTAATTGACTTAATGTAACCTAATTGATTCATTTTCAAACCTATTTCAGATGAAGAATTTGCCGAAAAAGGCCGACGGCACCCTGGGAATCCTGATCCCCGGTTTGGGCGCAGTCGCGACCACATTTATTGCAGGAGTAGAGGCTGTTAAAAAGGGCCTTGCTCAGCCTTTCGGATCCCTAACTCAAATGAGTAATATCCGGTTAGGCAAAAGGACTGAAAACCGATTTCCGAAAATCAGGGATTTTGTTCCACTCGCTGATTTGGAACAAATCAAGTTTGGCGGATGGGATCTTTATTCCGACAACGTATATGAGGCGGCCAAGAAGGCGAGGGTACTCGATGCCGGCCTACTTGATCAAATCAAAATGGAATTGGAGGATATAAAGCCTTTGAAAGCTGTATTTGACAGAAGCTTTGTTGCCAATCTGGACGGAGCAAACGTGAAGCAGGCGAATACAAAGCATGAGTTGGCGAAACTTGTGATGGATGACATTGAAAATTTTCAAGACGCTAATGAATGTGAACGTATTGTGATGATATGGTGTGGTTCAACCGAGCGTTATATTGAACCCTCAGGTGTCCACAGTTCTCTGGAAAACTTTGAAAAAGGCCTCAGGGAAAATGACCCGGCAATTTCGCCCAGTATGATTTATGCGTACGCTGCTTTAAAATTGGGAATTCCTTTTTCCAACGGCGCTCCCAACCTTACTTGTGATATTGCCGCAATGATTGAACTGGCTAAAGAGACAGGCGCTCCGATCGGTGGAAAAGACTTCAAAACGGGACAGACACTGATGAAAACTATCCTTGCGCCGGGGCTTGCCGCACGAGCATTGGGAATCAGAGGTTGGTTTTCCTCAAACATACTGGGCAACCGTGACGGCCTTGTCCTTGACCACCCCGACAACTTCAAAACTAAGGAGGTTTCAAAATTAAGCGTACTGGAGGACATCCTTCAGCCGGACATTAACCCCGAGCTTTACGGAGATATCTACCATAAGGTCAGAATAAACTATTATCCACCACATGGCGATAACAAGGAAAGTTGGGATAACATTGACATATTTGGTTGGTTGGGATATCCCATGCAGATAAAAATAAACTTTCTATGCCGTGATTCCATTTTGGCTGCGCCCATTGTATTGGATCTTGCGTTGTTCAGCGACCTTGCCAAAAGAGCAGGCATGTCGGGGATTCAGGAATGGTTGTCTTTCTATTTCAAATCTCCCCAAACTGCTCCCGGGCTTCGGCCAGAACACGACATATTCAAACAGTTGATAAAATTGCAGAATACACTGCGACATATTATGGGCGAGGATCTTATCACTCATCTCGGACTCGACTATTACCAGGAACTTATTGAGGCATTATGATTTTGAATCTGGCCAAGGCCATTGCCACAGTCGGGGGGATCGGCTATATCAGGAAAGGTTCCGGGACTTTTGCGTCACTTGCAACCTGCATTCTTTGGTATTATTTTTTACGGGGGAAGGGCGGGTTTAATCCCGTGCTCATAGCGATAGTTTTCGCAGTGATTGCCTTGGGAATCTGGTCTGCAACACTGCTGGAAAAGATTTGGGGAAAAGACAATGGAAGAATTGTAATCGACGAGGTCGCAGGAATGTGTGTCAGCCTGATTGCATTGCCCATTAATTTGCGAAACGTCCTCCTTGGGTTGGTCCTGTTCCGCCTTTTAGATATTACAAAGCCTTTGATGATTCGCAGATCCGAGTCACTGCCAGCTGGCTGGGGTGTCATGGCGGACGACCTCCTGGCGGGAATTTTTACTAACCTAATCCTTCAGGCAGTTTCAAAATCCGGTTTGTGGTAGTCGTCATTTGGTGATGTTCGACGACTGTTCTCAAGGTCAGCATCGTGCAAGGCTGATCGGCACCTAAAATATTTTGTTTTTTCTAACGTCAACAAGAAGATTGAAGAAAGTAGTAAAGCAATTTTAGACATGAAGAGAATTAGACTTTTAACTTCGGCTGTATTATTGTTGCATTTAAGCCTGCCGGGATTCGCGCAAACTATTACAATTACGGGCACCGTGAGAGACGCCGTAACCCGGCAGCCTCTGTCAGGTGTTAGCGTATACATTCGCGGAAGTAAGGGCATCAGCACTGATTCAATGGGTAACTACACAATTCAGAGTTCCCGCGAAATGATTCCCCTTATATTTTCGATTGTTGATTACCGCGACCAAACTATTATGATCAAGAAAAATGAAAACCGCAGCTTACGGCAGCTTGATGTTTTCCTTGATCCCAGTACGGCCGTGCTTAAGAATTTTACCGTTGTTTCCAAGAAAAAGCCAAAATACCACAACCGTGATAATCCAGCCGTTGAATTCATCCGGCATGTGATTGAAAATAAAGAAAAGAACCGCCCTACACATTACGATTATCTCGAATACGAAAAGTATGAAAAGCTACAGGTTTCACTCAGTAAAGTATCTGTGAAAATAACGAACAGCAAATTGTTCAAAAACTATCGGTTTCTTCTCCAAAATGTCGACACGGCGAAAGTCGAAGGGAAATCTCTTGTCCCGGTTTACTTAGAGGAGAAATTATCAGATGATTATTATATGCGCAGCCCTGAACGGACCAAATCCTTTGTCTTGGGCAACAAGAAAGTAGATTATGGCGATTTTATCGACACCCGGGGGGTCGGAACTTTTCTAAAACGATTCTATGAAGACATCGACATATACGCAAATAATATATCGCTTTTTACCAATACATTTTTGAGCCCAATATCTGAATCCGCCCCGGCATTCTATATGTATTTTATACGTGACACGATCGTGGATGACTCAGGACGCAAATTATTACAAATGTATTTTACACCACGCAATACAGGTGATCTGCTATTCAGAGGCACGATGTTCGTTACGCTCGACGGCACATATGCCATTCAGAAGCTGAGTATGACCGTAAGCAAGAGTAGTAATCTGAATTTTGTTCGTGAATTGAGAGTTGAGCAGGAGTTTATCCGGGGGTTTGACGGAAGGTACAATATTGCTAAAAGCGACGTGCTTGCAGAAGCGGGAATAAGTAAACAAAAAGGCGGCGGCATTTTCGGCGAGCGCGCTATATCGTATAAGAATTATCAATTCAACTTAAAGCATCCGGATGATTTTTACAACGGCGCAAAGGAGATTATACTCGACAATGCTGAAAAGCAAAAAGATAGTTTTTGGTCTGCTCACCGACATGATACATTGACCGTTGCCGAGTCGAAGGTTTACAAAAACATTGACAGCCTGACGGGGATGTCCTCTTACAAGCGGCTCCTGCGAATAATTAACCTGGTGTTGGCGGGATACGGTACGTTCGACAAGTTCGAGATCGGACCGGCGGGATCATTTTATAGTTTTAATCCTATAGAGGGTTTTCGATTGCGATTTGGCGGACGAACGACGCCGGGGCTCAGCAAACGCATTTATTTTGAGACCTATGCGGCCTACGGATTCAAAGATGAAAAATGGAAAGGGTACCTGGGAGTAACTTATTCGCTCAACAATAAATCTATTTATGCATATCCGTTGAACTACATTCGTGTAAGTGCACAACGCGAAACAAAAATCCCCGGGGAGGAGTTACAGTTTGTCGAAGAGGACAATTTTTTTCTTTCGTTTAAACGCGGAAATAATGATTTCTGGCTGTACAATGATTACTACAGGTTTGACTACGTCCATGAGCTTCCAAGTCATTTTTCCTATTCTTTCGGTTTAAAATACTGGAGGCAGCAGCCAGCAGGCGCCATTCAATATACCAAAATCGTTAATAGTGACTCTATCAACATCCCTGCCGTCACGACATCTGAACTTTCAATGACCTTGCGATGGGCACCCAATGAGCAATTTTACCAGGGTCGGGTTTACCGAACTCCTATCATTAATAAATATCCGATATTTACGTTTCGTTATGGCGTGGGGGTAAAGGGGCTATTTGGAGGCGAATACAATTACCATAACCTCGGTCTTCGTATCGAAAAAAGATTTTATTATCCGCAGCTGGGATATACAGACGCTGTTTTTGAAGGCGGATATATTTTTGGGCAACTGCCTTACCCTTTGTTGACAATTCATCATGCGAATCAGACCTATGCATACCAGCTGAATTCTTATAATCTCATGAATTTCATGGAGTTCGTTAGTGATCATTTTGCCAGTGCAACCTTTGACCATCATTTTAACGGCTTTATTTTCAACCGTGTTCCGCTATTAAGAAAACTAAAGTTGCGCGAAGTGGTATCAGCTAAATTTTTATTCGGAGCGCTGAGAAGCGAAAACGATCCTGCGAAAAACCCAAATAATCCAAATATCTTCCAGTTTTTGAAGAACGCAAATGGTCAGCCCGAGACCTTCCCCTTAAACGACGGCCCGTATATCGAAGGTAGTGTTGGCGTAAGCAACATATTTAAGCTTCTGCGGGTCGATCTGGTAAAAAGATTTTCTTATCTTAATCCGCCACACCTGATTACAAACGGGGGCATTGGGGTACGTGCACTAGTGCGATTTGATTTTTAACTTTGCATCTAGAAAATCGGATATGAAGAAAAAAACTTTGCGGGAAAAATTGCAACAGGCAATTTATAATATCATCAACCCATTTGTTCGACTCTTGGTTAAGATTGGTTTTACGCCAAATACCGTCACCACGATTGGTTTTCTGCTGAATGTAGGAGTGGCATTTATTTTTATACTGGGGGGTGAAGAGGGAAACAGGGGAGACTTTTCTTATGTGGGCTGGTCGGGCGCCTTGATTCTATTTGCGGGCTTGTTCGATATGCTTGACGGGCAGGTTGCCCGTTTGGGAAAAATGAGTAGTTCTTTCGGTGCCCTGTTTGACTCGGTCCTTGACAGGTACAGCGAATTATTTCTCTTTCTGGGAATATGTTACTATCTCATCGCTCATCATTATTTCATGAGCTCTTTGATCGCATTTATCGCGCTGATAGGCTCAATGATGGTAAGTTATACACGTGCTCGTGCTGAAAGTCTTGGCATTGAATGCAAGAATGGGCTGATGCAAAGACCTGAGCGTGTCGTGCTGATCGGGGTTGCGGCGTTAGCCTGCGGAATTACGGCCCACTATATTGGTGGCAATTATAAGTTATTTGTTAAAGGAATTCCCTTTCACATATTTGAGCCCATGTCCATATTCACCATACCCATTGCGATCATGGCAATATTGACCAACCTAACGGCCATTGCCCGTCTTCGAGAAGCAAAAAAAGCTTTCGACAAAAAAGATCGCCTGAAAAAGGTTGAGCAGCAGCAGGTAAAGCCACAACGTATCAAGGTAGTCTGAGATCCCAACTATTTTGCGCGCTATTTAAAGATGGAGAATTTGCTATTTGCAATTAAATTTTTAGATTTGCCTAAAATATAATTTAGGCAAATTGAAAATCTCAATTAGCAAGGAAAACCATTTAAAAGCCATTTTCCATCTTGAATCCGATCATGGCACCGTGACGACCAATGAACTGGCTGCCGCCTTGCATACCAGGCCGGCATCTATAACCGATATGCTCAAAAAACTTCAAAAAGAAGGCCTTGTCCTGTATGAAAGGTATAAGGGATTCAGCTTGAGCCAGGATGGCAAAATGGCTGCGGTTCAGATTATCAGAAATCATCGATTGTGGGAGTGCTTCCTGGTTGACCATCTCGATTTTGACTGGAGCCAGGTCCACGAAATGGCCGAAGAGCTTGAACATCTTACGAGCAGAAAGCTCATAGACAGACTGGATTTTTTTCTCGGTTTTCCAAGAACTGACCCTCACGGAGACCCCATTCCGGATTCAGACGGGAAATTTACACGGCAGATTGCCCAAATTCCTTTGCCGAATTTATTGACTGGCAAAGAGGCGACGGTAACGGCTATCAGACCGCAGACAGACCAAATACTCGAACTTCTTCAGCACAAAAAAATAAAAATAGGGACAAGAATTACCATTAGAAAAAAATTTGACTTTGACGACTCCCTCGAGATAGAGGTCGATGGTGGAGCTTCAACAACGGTGAGTGCTTTAGTCGCAAAAAATATATACGTCAGTGTCCAAAAATGAACTTGATAAAAGTCTTTCGCTTGCCGAGGTTCACGGATCAGTCGATACGGATTTCGGGGGTTCCCGGCTGCGGCAGGTCTTTGTATTTTTTGGACCCGCTTATCTCGTCAGTGTTGGATATATGGATCCTGGTAATTGGGCAACCGACCTGGCAGGAGGCAGCGGATTCGGCTACAAGCTCCTTTGGGTTCTTTTGATGAGTAATTTGATGGCACTTCTGTTGCAAAATCTTGCTGCAAGGCTTGGAATTATCAGAGGGCGCGATTTGGCACAGGCGAATCGTGAAGCTTTCCCAAAGTCAGTTAACATTGCCCTCTATGTATTGGCCGAAATTGCGATAGCGGCCTGCGACCTGGCTGAAGTGCTGGGCATGGCGATCGGTATACAACTACTGACGGGGCTACCGCTAATATATGGCGTGATGATTACAGTTTTGGATACTTTTCTTTTGCTTTTTTTGCAACGGTTGGGTATTCGCAAAACCGAAGCATTAATCATAGGACTAATAGCAATCGTTGGTGGCTCTTTTCTAATCGAAATCGTTTTGGCGAAACCCGAATTAAATGAAGTTGTCAAGGGGCTCATTCCCGACATTCCCAATACAAAGGCCCTTTACATCGCCATCGGGATAATCGGCGCAACTGTGATGCCCCACAACCTGTATCTACATTCGGCATTAGTGCAAACCAGGAAAATTAAGAGAGACAATGAGCACATTAAACGTGCGCTCAAGATGAATTTCCTCGACAGCACGATTGCCCTTAATCTTGCGTTTTTAGTCAATGCCGCAATCCTGATATTGGCCGCGACAGTTTTTTTTGCAACAAAAAATACCAATGTTGTCGAACTCAAACAGGCATATCTGTTACTGCCAACACAACTGGGAACGAAAGTCGCATCGCTAATTTTTGCAATAGCGCTTATTGCTGCCGGGCAAAGCTCGACCATTACGGGAACGCTGGCGGGTCAAATAGTTATGGAGGGATACTTAAGATTACGGATAAATCCCTGGCTTAGGCGCCTCCTCACTCGGGTTCTTGCCATTATACCGGCCTTAATCGTCATTTCGGTGTTTGGCGAACAGAACGTCAATGGTCTACTGATCATCAGCCAGGTAATTCTTAGCGTGCAACTAGCCTATGTCATCATTCCATTAATTCATTTTGTCAGCGACAAAAGATTGATGGGGAGTTTCAGTATCTCGTTGGGGACAAAGATTCTTGCGTGGCTTGTAGCTTTAATCCTTATCTATCTAAACGCCAAACTGGTCTATGATGGCACTCTGCATTACTTTTCAGTTTCGCCAAGCGTACCAGTCAAAGCGGCAATAATTGTGTTCGGATTTTTCCTGTCTCTTCTGTTGGTCTTCGTGTTTTTGTATCCTTTGCTGGGGGGAAGGCTAAGAACTGAATCTATCCAGATGCATGCCGAAAACGCACCCTTAACTGACCTTCTTGTCCCCGAATTGCGGAAGATTGCGATCGCGCTGGATTTTGGCGGCCATGATGAAAAGCTTATCGCGCACGCAATCAAGCAGGGTGGGAAAGACGCGAACTACGTATTACTTCATGTTGTAGAAAGCGCTTCGGCCACGTTATTGGGCAAGAATAGTGACGATTATGAAACCAGGAAAGACCAGGAAAGGCTGGATGATTATAAGGAGCAGCTAAAAAGCAAGGGCTTTGAAGTCAGTACAAGACTAGGTTACAGAAGGCGAGCCCGAGAGATTGTCCGGCTAGTGAATGAAGAAGAGGCTGACATGCTGGTTATTGGCGCACATGGCCACGCAGGAATCAAAGACCTGGTATATGGGTCAACAGTTAATGATGTACGCCACAAACTCAATATTCCGGTCCTGGTAATTCATTTCTAATGCCCCTTCATCAGCAAGTGTTTCATCCGGCTGAAAGTTTCAGGTTTGATATTGAGGTATGAAGCCAGGTATTTCTGCGGCACACGCTGTAGAAGGTCTGCGTTATTTTCCATAAATTGGACAAAACGCTCTCTTACCGACATCTTAACCTGGTTATATTCCTGGCGCTCCTTTTGGATAAAAAGCGAAGTCAGGACCAAACGACTCAACCGTTCGATACTGTGATGAGTGTCATACAAATTTTCCAAATTTTTTTTAGTGATGGATAGGAGCGTGGTAGGTTCGATGGCTTCCAGGCAATAAATCGAAGGAGATTCCGAGAGGAAGGATCCCATCGAATTGATGAGAAAATTTTCTTTTGCGATATAAGTAACCTTTTCTTCTATACCCTTAATAAAATATTTCCTGACCAGACCTTTAACTACTAGGTTAATATATTTTTCCGTCTGTCCAGGTACGATGATATTTTCATGCTTTTCAAAATTCCTCACTTCCACCATCGAGGAGAGCGCGTTAAAATCGTCCTCTGAAAGCTTGATATATTTCGCAACAAATTTTTTTAATACCGATGACATCCGGGGACGTTAGTAACGCAAAGTAATCATCCTAAAAAAAAAATTAAAAAGTTTTTGTGAACAACCGCTTGAGCCAATATTATTTTCCTTAATTAATAAAACCAAATGAATTAGCGATAAACCTTGCCTGAACTTTTTTAGAATCAATCAATTCATTACGTTTGCTGATTTTAGCAACAAATCGGAACAATATGGCAAATAAGATTAAGGTTGACAATCCCATCGTTGAGTTGGATGGTGACGAAATGACAAGAATAATCTGGAAATTAATAAAAGATAAGCTGATACTGCCTTATATCGACGCAGAAATACAGTATTTCGACTTAGGAATTGAGAACAGGGACAGAACAGACGACCAGGTAACAATAGAATCGGCCAACGCAATAAAAAAATTCGGGGTAGGTATAAAATGCGCCACAATTACTCCGGATGAAGCGCGGGTCAAAGAGTTTGGACTGAAACAAATGTGGAAAAGCCCAAATGGCACAATAAGAAATATTCTTGACGGAACAGTGTTTCGGGAACCGATTGTTATAAAAAATATTCCCAGGTTAATTACCAACTGGAATGCACCGATTATTGTCGGCCGCCACGCTTTCGGCGATCAATACCGCGCTACTGACACTGTTATCAAGGGGAAAGGCCGGCTCACAATGACCTTTACGCCCGAGGACGGAGGAAAGCCGCAGACGTTTGAGGTTTTCAACTTCAAAGGAGACGGGGTTGCGCTCTCAATGTATAACACGGATGAAAGCATAGCGGGTTTTGCAAGAAGCTGTTTTAATATGGCGTTGAGTAAAAAATGGCCTCTATATCTATCTACCAAAAATACCATCTTGAAAAAATATGATGGTCGGTTCAAAGACATCTTTGCCTCGATATTTGAGGCGGAGTTCAAAGACCAGTTCAAAGAGGCGGGAATTGTTTATGAACACAGGCTTATTGATGATATGGTGGCCAGCGCACTCAAATGGAATGGGAATTTTGTTTGGGCATGTAAAAATTATGACGGTGACGTACAGAGCGATTCAGTCGCACAGGGATTTGGTTCACTGGGATTGATGACCTCTGTATTAATTACCCCGGATGGAAAAACGATGGAAGCTGAGGCCGCTCACGGGACAGTAACTCGGCATTTTCGCGACCATCAGTCAGGCAAACCCACATCAACGAACCCGATTGCTTCTATTTTTGCATGGACGAGAGGTTTGGCTTTCCGTGGCAAGCTCGATAAAAACCAGGCGCTAATAGACTTCTCCTCGATGCTGGAAAAAGTCTGCATACGGTCGGTAGAGGAAGGAAAAATGACAAAGGACCTGGCTATATGTGTTTTTGGAAATAAAGTTGAGCATGCCAAACATTACCTTTACACCGAAGAATTTTTGGAGGCGATCGAAGAAAGCCTTCGCAAGAGCACCATGAGTTAATTAGTGCTAAATTAATTTGAAAGCCTTTTAGTTTTTGCCTTGGAGGCATGACCCGTGACCCGGGTTAGTCAGCCCCCGTCCGGTCTTTGGCCCACTTTGAAGCAATTTCCAATTGCTGCTTCATCGTCAGGTTCGTATTATCAAGAACAATCGCATCTTCAGCCTGTCGCAATGGGCTTATGGCGCGGTGTGAGTCGATGTAATCCCGCATTTCAAGGTTGGTCTTAACCTCCTCAACGGTAATATTCGGATTCTTGTCGTATAGTTCCTTAAATCTTCTTTCTACGCGCACAAGGTTGTCAGCTACCATAAAAATTTTTAATTCGGCATTGGGGAAGACTACCGTGCCAATGTCCCTGCCATCCATTACGATTGCTTTCTCATCTCCCATTTTTTGTTGTTGAGCGACAGCGAAATCTCTCACAGCTTTAATAGATGCTATATCACTAACTTTCTCGGCAACAACAAGGTCCCGAATAACATATTCCACATTCTCTCCATTGAGGAAGATTTCACTTTGTTTACTGTGGCTATTGTAAATGAAGTCAAGCACAATCTCTTTAAGAGCATCGTCCACATTTTTCGTTTTTG
>JAJPJP010000342.1 GCA_021324175.1 Chitinophagia bacterium | reverse complement strand
TGCATTTTTACCACAACGGATAAACAATCCAAAGAAAAAATGGACATTCTAAAAGCTGTTGGGGCTGAAGTGATAGTATGTCCAACGAATGTAGAACCTGATGACCCTCGATCGTATTATTCCGTAGCCCGGAGACTGGCGACGGAAATTCCCAATGCCTACTTGTGCAACCAGTATGACAATCTAGCTAATCGCCTGGCGCACTACGAGACTACCGGGCCAGAAATCTGGTCGCAAACTGAGGGTCGCCTGACCCACCTTGTCTGCACTGCAGGAACTGGAGGAACAGTTACCGGGACCGCAATGTTTCTGAAGGAGAAAAATCGTGCCATTCAGGTGTGGGCAATAGATGTGTACTGATCCCTGTTGACAAAATATTTTAGGACCGGCGAGATTGATATGAAAGAAGTCCATCCGTACATTTCAGAAGGTTTTGGCGAAGATTTTGTTCCCGCCAATTACGACATGTCGGTTATTGACCACTTTGAGCAAGTGACAGACAAGGATGGAGCTGTGATGGCCCGGCGTCTTGCAAAGGAAGAGGGCTTATTTTGCGGCTATAGTGCTGGCAGCTGCATGCAAGGCTTAATGCAACTTAAAAATAAACTGAAGAAAGATGACCTGGTGGTCTGCATATTCCACGATCATGGGAGTCGCTATGTCGGGAAAATTTACAATGATCAATGGATGATGGAACGGGGCTTTCTCGATGTAAAGACTTTTCGGGACATCGTGAATGGTCGCGGTCAGAAAAAACTCGTGACCATTCAATCTGACTGCACTGTTGGTGACGCTGTTTTACTCATGGAAAAATACCATATTGAAAACCTTCCTGTGATCAAAGAGGGAAGTGTAGTAGGTTCAATTAGTGAAAGTGGGTTGTTCAGCCAGATGTTGCATAACGGCCAGGATATTAAAAGCAGGGTTGTCGGTGATATTTTAGAAGCATCATATCCCGTCGTTGCCTTCGACACCCCGGTCGAGCGGCTTAGCTCTCTCATAAACAAGGAAAATGGTGCCGTCCTAGCAAAGGATGACAGTGGCGACTTGCATATTGTTACTAAGTATGACATCATTCAGTCATTGGGAAATTAGTTCCTCGGCTTCATTTCGTCTTTAAATCTCAAGAGTTTCCGATTGGAAAAACCTCCGACCATTTCAGCGACCAATGGACATTAAAATCCTATGCAACGTTGTCCTGGTAAATATACTTCGTATTTCCACGCCCATAACAGTAAAATGCGCACAAACAAAATAAGGCAAATCCGCTCTTGTTGCCTTTTAATACGGGCCATACATTTGTTCGAGAGTTGATTGATATATATCAATCGCCAATATCCGAAAAACCGTACCGATACATTATCCAATCCTAAGAAATTCCGGACCAAAAAATCCAATATCAGTCAACTCGTTTTTTTACTAACCCGCAGTTCACTAGTCACTCGAATTTGAGATTTTCGAAATGTGCAATTAATTGCAAATACCGTATTATAAGATCCAACATCCGACAGGAACCAACGCAGTATTTGTCAACCAGTTAAAACTACTGCTAAACTCCAGTACCCGCCTGCTAAGAGTCTGAGTGACTGTTTAGCAGGGGGTATTAACCATCACCTCGCCCCCGAACTTCTCTTATCTTGCATAAAAAGAATGCCTGAATTTAGGGATCAAATTGGCCGCGCTATCTGCATAAACAGCAGCCCAAAGAAAATAGTCTCAACAGTCCCCTCCCAGTCCGAGCTTCTTTATGATCTTGGACTTGAAAATGAAATTGCAGGTGTCACTGCCTTTTGTGTTCACCCGGCTAAACTCTTGATCGAAAAGCAAAAGATCGGGGGTACAAAAAAAATAGACATTCAATTGGTGAAGCAACTCGATCCGGATTTGGTTGTCGCCGGCAAAGAGGAAAACATTAAAGCGCAAATAGAAGAACTCGGAAAATATATACCCGTTTGGACAAGCGATGTCAGGACGCTCAAAGATGCGCAAAGTATGATCAATTCTCTCGGAGAAATTACCGGCAGGGAGGAACAAGCTCTCGCTATCCAAAATCTGATCTTACAGGGATTCGAACGCCTGGCGACACCACTACATAGAAGAAGCGCCGCATACCTGGTATGGCGAAAGCCCTACATGGCGGCGGGGGGTGACACTTTCATCAGCGACATGATGTCAAGATGCGGCTTCATGAATATATTCAAAGGATTCGCACGATACCCATCCACCTCGCCCGCCGAGTTGCAACAAATGAATCCAGAAGTGCTCCTTTTGCCGTCCGAGCCATTTCGCTTCACTACCAAACATGTTGACGAATTGCACCAAGAATTGCCAGGCACACAAATTATCCTGGTCAACGGCGAAATGTTCAGCTGGTATGGCAGCAGGCTAATATATGCGCCTCGTTATTTCCGCACCGTGATGTTAGAGATGGAAAAACAATAAACTAAGTGTATCTTTGCCGCTTCAAAAAAACCACTCTTAATTTGCTGCTTTAACTGTAGCGGCTAGCGCATTGGAAATTAGAAAAAAAAAATCAACATGGCCTCAAAAAAAATCCTTGATTTACTGGGCGAAAAAGCCGGGTACCTACTTAATCACCAGTGCAAAACTGTAGACAAGGCAACGCTTTCCCTGCCATCCTCTGATCACGTGGAAAAAATTTGGATAAACTCAAATAGGAATAATCAGGTCCTTAGAAATCTGCAAGTTCTTATCGGACATGGGCGACTTGCGAACACTGGATATATTTCTATTTTTCCGGTTGACCAGGGTATCGAGCACAGTGCGGGCTCTGCCTTCTCGCCAAACCCGATCTATTTCGACCCAGAAAACATTATCAGGCTCGCAATTGAAGGGGGATGCAACGCAGTGGCTTCTACTTTCGGAGTTCTGGGTATTATGAGCCGAAAATATGCTCACCGAATCCCATTTGTGGTGAAAATTAATCACAATGAACTTTTGAGCATTCCGAATAGATTTGACCAGACACTATTTGGAACGGTCAAGAGCGCCTGGAATATGGGAGCAGTGGCCATTGGAGCTACGGTTTATTGGGGATCAGAAGAAAGTACCCGACAGCTCAAAGAAATCGCCGAGGCTTTTGAACTGGCCCATGAACTGGGTATGCCTACAATTCTCTGGTGCTATACGCGCAATAATGGTTTCAAGGTCGACGGAGTGGACTATCATACCTCAGCGGACCTGACTGGCCAAGCCAATCACCTGGGTGTAACAATCCAGGCTGATATAATTAAACAAAAACTGCCTACAAACAATGGGGGTTATCTGGCAATCAAACAGGGCAAAACGTCACCACTGGTCTACGAGAAGTTGACTTCGGATCACCCAATTGATTTATGCCGGTACCAGGTTCTCAATTGCTTCAGCGGAAGGGTAGGCTTAATCAATAGCGGCGGCGAGAGTAAAGGTGCATCCGACCTCACAGATTCTGTTTATACGGCCGTAATCAATAAGCGCGCAGGAGGCATGGGCTTGATTCTTGGAAGAAAGGCGTTCCAACGTCCATTTAATGAAGGAGTGGGCCTTTTGAATGCTATACAGGACGTTTATTTGGATCAAGAAATAACTATTGCGTAATGGCTCCTGTTTCATAATCACGATTGGCGCCTCGTCACTTTTCCGGATATAGAACCGCCTTAATACAACTGTAGAGATGGAGGTATTTCTTTGCTGCTTCCTGAACCTCTCCAATTTGCATATCCCCAACTTTGCTCGCGAATTTCAATATCCATGAGGGGTCAGTTTGCTCGATCCAGGCAGTGCTCAATTCATCAAGCCAATGGTCATTTTCCATCATGGCATCCTGGTTCTGTTTTTTTAGGGTTTCTTTGACCTTTTCAAGGTCCTTCTGCTCAATCCCTTTTTCCTGGGCTGTGCGGATAATATCCAGCGCTGCACTCACCAATTTGTCGACATTTTCGGGACCACATGGAAAGCTAAGCGATACAGAATAGTTGTTGTATGGACGGTTAACAAGCGACCCCCTCAAACCACCACCATAAATGCCACTCATGTCCTCTCTCAACTTCTCCAAAATTTTAATATTAAGCAAATCCACTAAAATTTGAAGGTCCATTGCACTTTCGTTGGAATATGCGGCTTCACCATTGAAAATTATATTTACCAGGCATTTTTTTGCCGTGCCTTTTCTGACAGTGAGGTCGAGCATTCCCGCTCTGGGCCGGAGTCCAACATCAGTTGAAACATTTTTCTTAGGTGAGGTCGGCAAACTTGCGATATAAGTTCGAATCAGCGACTTCATTTTTGCAGTATCCAAATTGCCTACAAACGTAAAGTGCCAGCCAAAGGCGTTGGAATATATATTTTTGTAAATAGATAAGATTTCATCGACGTTAATTTTGTCAAATTCGTTTGCCTTGGGAAAAGCCTCTGCCCATGGATTATTGCCAAATTCAAATTTCGATAACGTGTCAGCAAAATATGCCTCGGGGTTGTCTGCCAGGTTTTTCAGGGTAGCTTTCTGGGTTGCTACATATGAACTAAATATCTTTTCGTCCCGTCTTGGTTGGGTAAAATACAGATAGATCATTTGAAAAAATGTCTCAAGATCTTTCACGCTACTTGTTCCTTCGATTCCCTCGTCATCGGGGTTGATATATGGCGTCACGCTGACCGACTTGCCTGCCAAAAACTTTCTCAAATCCACTGATGATAGATCCGCAATCCCCATTTGTTCTACAATCGAGGCTGCCGACTCGGCGGCTAATTTTTTTTCCAGCCCGTAGCCCAAGGAACCTCCTCGACGCCATGAGTCCATTTTAATTTCGTCATTCTTATAATTGGTAGGTTTTAGCGTAACCGTTATATCATTCGAAAGGTCAAGATTGATCGTGCCGAGTGTATCGTTAGCTGATTCTCCACGTATTGCGCCAGGCAACGGTTGAACTTTCATCAATGACGAAGACAATGTTTTTTCCGCATATGGCCTCGCAGGGATCCTTTGAGCCAAACGAAATATTTCTAACAATTTTTTATCTGTTGGAAGAAATTGCTGATCCTTCGAAGGCGCCATCAATAATGCAAACTTCCCCTGCTTACTTTCCAGTTTATTCGTAACCGCATTCACATCGGCTAGAGAGATTGTAGGCAGCACCTCATGGATAAATTTTAAGCGGTTATCAATTCCAATAATCGGATCACCGGACAAAAAATTATTGACATAACCCTGGACATAATTTTCCGACTCAGTCTTATCCCGGTCTTTAAATGCGCGATTAGCCTGATTTTCCAGGTTGCTTTTGGCCCTGTCGAGTTCCGATTCCAAAAATCCAAATTTTTTTACGCTATTCAGCACATTAACCAAGGCGTTTATCGCAGTATCTGCCGGCTTGTTCCCTAAAACAATAAAAGAATTGAATGAGCGATATCCACGCACAAACGAACTAAATCCTGCCCTGCCATAAATAAATGGAGGGGACGCCAACTGTGTTAATTCGTCAAGGCGCTGATTCAATAAGGATGAAAAAAGTCCCTCAATAATGGTCATACGATAATCAGCCCAGCTAACTATTGGCTTCTCCTTCTCTAAAAAATCGTAAACTTGCAACAGGGTGTTGGTCTCCTCTTTATCTGTCACAACCATACTCACATCTTCTGTTCTACCGGTCAACGGGATTATTGACGGCCTCGCGCGCTCGTTTTTGGGATTTCTCAATTGACTAAAATGCCTGACTATTTCCGCTTCGGCGCTATCGGGGTCAATATCACCGACAACCACAATTGCCTCCAGGTCCGGTCGGTACCAGTCATGGTAGAATCTCCTTAACGTACTGTACTTGAAATGCCTAATCGTATCGTCCTTGCCTATGGGAAGCCTGTTAGCATAGCGCGAGCCATTCATTAATCTTGGAAAATATTTATTGCGCATTCGTTCGCCGGCGCCCTTGCCCAATCGGGATTCCTCCAATACCACCCCCCGCTCCTTATCGATTTCCACGGAATCCAACAGCGCCTTGCCAGCCCAGTCCTCAAGAATGGTAAACCCACTGTCAATCTTTGCGTGATTGTCAGAGGGAATTGGCAATATATAGACCGTTTCATCAAAATCGGTGTAAGCGTTGAGGTCGGCTCCGAATTCAACACCGATTGACTGCAGGTAACTGACCAGTTCATTCTTTGGAAAGTGTATCGATCCGTTAAAATTCATATGCTCCATCATATGGGCAAGACCTACCTGTTCGGGGTCTTCCAAAACGGAACCCGCGTTTACAATAAGGCGGAGCTGAACTTTTTTTTCTGGCTTGGTGTTCTTTCTGATATAGTATGTAAGGCCGTTTGCCAGCTTACCCACTTTAACACGTGCGTCAATTGGCAATCGTTCCGACAAATTAAACTGCGCCTGCAAAGTATCGTTCAGAAACAGAAGCGAAATAATTGGAAGGAAATAGGTAAGGCGATGTAACGGCTTCATTCGTTTTTGCAACAAAGTTAGTGGCAAAAAAATCGAAAATCATGCTACCTGTTGCTGAAAAAATAATACATTGTTTACCGCCTTCCTTTCCCCGGTCAATATGCTCAAAATAATGTACATCAGCCCAAGAATACAACGACGCTTCAAAATCATCCTTATAGTAATCGCAGCATGGTTCCTTGCGCATTCGCTTTATGTTACCTGGGACGGCTTAACCAATTTCCAAGGTAACGCAGACGTTATGATCGTATTGGGCAACGAAGTGTATTCGGACAGTTCGGTATCACCAGTATTGTCAGCAAGGTTGGATCAGACGATTAAATTATATGCAGCGGGCCGGGCCAGGAAGATTTTCGCCAGCGGCGGCCCGGGAAACCATGGGGTTGCCGAAGGAGACGCTATGAAAAGGTACTTAGAGTTACATGGCGTAAATTCAAAGGACATTATAACGGATAATAATGGAATAAATACTTATTGTACGGCTGTTGATTTCTTAAAGTCACGCGACGCATTCCACTATTCATCAGCAATTATTGTCACCAGCTTTTATCATATTACGAGAACGAAGTTTATTCTTCGCCGGCTTGGATTTGAAAATGTCTTTGGAGTTTCTTCACACAAATTTTTCTTCCACGATTGTTTTGGAATTGTTCGTGAATTCTTTGCATTCTACAAATATTTTCTTGTATATACTTCGAAGAACCCTAGTCGATAACCCAGTCAACAATGCTGTTTACCAAATCATCACGATAAGGCGCAGCGACTTTAATATAGTTATCCGAGTATCCTTCTATTAACCCATTCCTATTCTGCGATTCAAAGAGTACCTTTCGATTTTGGCCAAGTTGCGCCAATCTAAAAAATTGACTCTTATGATCAGAAAGAGCTCTTAGGATTGTAGTTCTATAATGGCGTTCGCGAACGGGGACTACCGGCGTGATTTCAACAGCTTTTGTGTGTTCCCTTTCAGAATATGTGAATACGTGCAGGTATGAAATCTCGAGCGATTCCAAAAATTCGAGCGTGTCCTGAAAATCATCGGCGGTTTCACTTGGAAACCCTGAAATCACATCGACTCCAATTGCGCAATGTGGAATGAGATCCTTAATTTGGCTTACGCGCTCTTTATAAAGCTCCCTACGATATCTCCTTTTCATCAAACCCAAAATCCGGTTACTTCCACTTTGAAGCGGAATATGGAAATGCGGCATGAGTTTTTGGCTTTCCCTGGCTAGTCTGATAATGTCAAGGCTAAGCAAGTTGGGCTCGACGGATGATAATCGAACCCTGGACAGGCCTTCGACCTTTTCCAACTCTTTCAATAGCAAATAGAGGTTTTCCCTTTTGCCATCCGGGGTAGAATTGTGACCGAAATCTCCGAGATTCACTCCGGTGAGCACAATTTCCTTAACACCAGTTCTGACAATCTCCTGCACGTTTTCCAGAACGGACGATATGGATGAGCTCCTGCTTTGCCCCCGGGCAAACGGGATTGTACAAAATGAACAATGATAGTCGCATCCGTCCTGCACTTTCAAAAAAGTCCTGGTCCGATCCCCAAAAGAATAAGCTGCGTGGAAGTCCGTCAAATCGCCGATATCACAGCTGCATATTTTTGTATGATCCTGGCCTGAAAGTTCCTTCAGATGGTTGGCGATATTAAATTTCTCACTGGCGCCAAGGACAAGGGCCACACCGGGAATCGCGGCAATTTCATTTGGCTTTAGTTGTGCGTAACAACCCGTGATGACAACCATGCTTTGGGGCGCCCTCTTTTGAATTCGCCGAACCAATTGCCGACATTCTTTGTCCGCGTTTTCAGTCACTGAACAGGTGTTGATGACATATATGTCTGCGAATTCGTCGAAGTTTGCTTTCACAAATCCCTCTGCCTCCAGGACTCGTGAAATTGATGACGTTTCCGCATAATTTAGTTTGCAGCCTAAGGTGTGAAATGCCACCGACTTGGTTTGAGTCATAGCCCCTAAAGGTACGTCGGGGCCGTGAATCCGTTCCGCAAAGTCGGAATGAGCCAAATATCGCCGAAAAAGACATTTTTCAATAAATGCTATACTCTGCGCCAAATGATGGTCGAAAAATTCCAATGTATATCTTTGGAAAAAACTCATCCTTGGGCAATCGTCTGCTGTTAATCTTTCTTGTCCTGACCGTTTGGTCCTGTTCATGCCATCAGCCGACGCAGGAACAAGAACCTATCAATCGCCACGAACCCCACTTGATATTCACACGACACGCGCGTTGCAGGATGGATTGCAGGCATATCACCGAAGTAGAAATTCGCGAAATCCTCGAAAAAGGCGCGATAAACTATTCCAAAAGCGAGCCTGATGGCCGACCGGATCCAAAATATGCATTGGACGGTTTTACGCGTGAAGGTCAGCATTTGCGCGTCATATTCGCAACAAGCAATCGCGGATTGGTCGTGGTAACATGCATCGACATCGGAGTCGAATGGCAATGCAATTGTTAGGAAACACTGTCGAAATCGAAATGAAAAAAATCTTAATTTACCCCGTTCGTCTTTGCTACTGTGTCTATGCATTTCTGCTTTTCCTGGCGCTAATGATGTTCGTATTTCCTGTGGCGATGATCGCCTCTTTCTGGGGAAAAATGAAAGGTGGTGACGTTATTTATAAAGTATGCTATTACTGGGCATTGGGCTGGATGTCAGGAGTAGGAATTTGGGCACGGGATGAATTTGATTCCCCAATTAGCCGGGAAAATCAATACATTTTTGTTGCTAACCATATCTCTTACCTGGACATTCCGATGATCTTTCTTTCACTAAAGAACAAGAAAATCAGAATCCTGGGAAAAATTGAAATGAAGAGGGTTCCGATTTTCGGATTTATCTACAAAAACGCAGTGGTAATGGTTGACCGGTCAAACCACAATACCCGGGCAAAAAGTGTCAGGCAACTCAAATCAGTTTTATCAAAAGGCATATCAATTTTTATATTCCCGGAAGGAACATTCAATGAGACAGGTAAGCCACTAAAAGACTTTTATGACGGCGCATTCAGGATAGCCGTCGAGACCGGGACGCCAATTAAACCGATACTCTTCCTGGATACTTATGCCAGGATGCACTATTCGAGTCTTCTGACGTTGAATCCCGGGAAATCCCGTGCAATCTTCCTTGAAGAAATTCAGGTCAAAGACTGCGGCATGGAGGACATTCAACTAATCAAAGAGAAAGTTTACAAGGGAATGGCGGACATGCTTACCCAGTATCGGGCTGGCTGGTTAAGAACATAATCATGCTGATAATTGTATATTGAGATGTAATTGGTGTTGCATTGTACGCAGAGATTATCATACCACTGGCACTTCCGAAAAACTACACATGGTCAGTTCCCCATCGGTTCGAGGCAACAATCAAACCTGGGTGCAGGGCAGAGGTTACACTTAGAAACAAGAAGTATGCTGGAGTTGTAAAAGAAATACATGATCTCAAGCCCCGGGAATTCGAACCCAAGGAGATACTCAACCTTTTGGATTCCGAGCCAATTGTTTTTCCTTCGCAGTTAAAGCTCTGGGAATGGATCGCTAACTACTATGTTTGCACGGAAGGTGAAGTTATGGCAGCGGCACTTCCCGCTCATTTCAAACTCAGCAGCGAGACGATTCTCTCTTACAATCCGGAATTCGGCGAAGAATTTTCGAATCTTAATCATAGCGAATTCCTGGTCGCTGATGCTCTTCATATAAAAAAGGAGCTTAAGATGAGCGATGTTCACAAGATCTTGGAATCCTCCAATGTCTATCCTGTGATCAAGAGCCTGATTGATAAAAACTTCTGCTTTGTCCGGGAGTCTCTCGTGGCAACGTATACCCCTAAAAAGGAGACATTTGTGTCCTTAAACCCGATTTTCAACACAGATGAATCGCTGGAATTACTTATAAACGAAGATAAAAAATTACAAAGAGCGGAAAAACAACTGGAACTGCTCTTGGCATTTCTTCATTTCCACCGAACGCAGGGCAGCGTGACGAAAAGTGACTTGTTGAAAAAATCCGGCGCTTCCGATAACCAACTTCTGGGACTTGTAAACAAAGACATTCTTCGATTGGAAAAACGTACAGTCGAACGGACGCCCAGGTTGCCTAAGGGCATCGAGATAGATTTTTCTTTGACGAACTCGCAACAGAAAGCTTATGATCAGATAATTTCGTTATTGACGGCAAAATCAGTTTGCCTTCTTCATGGCGTAACTTCCAGCGGGAAAACGCACATCTATATTAAGCTGATTGAGCAGTTTCTTAAATCCGAAAAGCAAATACTCTACCTTTTACCTGAAATTGCGTTGACCTCGCAAATCATTCGTCGATTGCAGAGGCATTTTGGCGGCCATATTGGCATCTACCATAGCAAGTTCAGTCAGAACGAAAGGATTGAAATCTGGAATAAGGTTAAAATGGGTGAACTGAACGTCGTCCTGGGCGTACGATCGTCACTTTTCCTTCCTTTCGAAAAGCTCGGGCTTGTCATTGTAGACGAAGAGCACGACAGCTCGTACAAACAACAGGATCCGGCGCCAAGGTATCATTCGAGGGACGTTTCAGTGTATTACGCATCACTATTCGGAGCAAAGGTATTGTTGGGAAGCGCGACACCGTCCGTCGAAAGTTATTTTAATGCGACAAACTCCAAATACGGCCTCGTCGAATTAACCGAGAGATTTGGCAATTTGATGCTTCCTTTGATCGAAGTGGCAGATACAAGGGCAGGTTGGTCAAAAAGCCATAACAAGGCGCCCATTACCTCTCAATTAAAGGAGTCTATTGAAAAGTCTCTGTTGCAAAAGAGGCAGGTAATCCTGTTTCAAAACCGGCGCGGCTATTCTCCATACCAGATTTGTAAAGTATGTGGACATATACCCCATTGCCTTCAATGCGACGTTTCATTAACCTACCATAAACTTGGAAACAGGCTTCAATGTCACTACTGCGGATCGGTTTATCCCCAGGTTTCCATATGCCCCGCCTGTGGAAGCCAGGACTTCGTGAGAAAAAACTTCGGTACAGAAAGGATCGAGGAGGACCTGGTTGATCTATTTCCAAATGCAAAAATCTCCCGGATGGACGTCGACACGATGCGGGGTAGGAATTCGCATGACATTTTGATCAGACAGTTTGAGCAAAAGAAAATAGACATTTTGGTTGGCACGCAGATGGTGGTCAAAGGGCTGGACTTTGATAATGTCGAGTTGGTTGGTATTGTAGATGCCGACGCGATACTTGGATTTTCCGATTTCAGGGTAAATGAGCGGGGGTTCCAATTAATGGAACAGGTAAGTGGCAGGGCCGGTCGCAAGGACATCAGGGGCAAGGTTTTGATACAGGCAGGAAATCTCAGCCATCCCGTCCTTGGCTATGTCCGGGATCATGATTATGCCCTATTTTTTAAAAAAGAAATTGAAGAACGAAATGCGTTCTTTTACCCGCCATTTTCTCGAATCATCCTTTTGAAATTCAGGCACAAGGTGCAATCCAGGGCGGAAAACGCAGCCTTGGTGTTCCATAACAACATCAAAGATCAGTTCGGACAATACCTCAGCGGACCTGCCGAGCCCGTTGTCAATAAAGTAAGAAATCTGTACGTGATGGAATTGCTGATTAAATTGCCAAAAGATACCCGGATCATTTCGCTGGCAAAGCAGGTGATCCGGCAACAGATCATCATTTTCCGGGGAGATATAAAGCTAAGATCCGTGTCAATTACCGTAGATGTTGATGCCGTCTGAGTGCCAAACTCGATCAAGCGATTATCATTGTCAAAAAAGTGTGACAAAAATGGTTCAAGCTCGTGCTCGCCTTGCGACATATAATACCTTTAGGGTCGATGTGACTGCCGATTTTTTTTCTGCGTT
This sequence comes from Chitinophagia bacterium, assembly GCA_021324175.1. Taxonomy (GTDB): domain Bacteria; phylum Bacteroidota; class Bacteroidia; order Chitinophagales; family Chitinophagaceae; genus Puia. Next base: position 5,276 of record JAJPJP010000342.1, on the reverse strand, counting down.
CCGAAATGTCGAGGAATTACTTGAGCTATTGTCCAAATATTGCGATACAAATCGCCTGATCTTGGGTGGTGGCAGCAATATCCTTTTTACAAAGGACTTCAATGGTCTTGTTTTAAAGAATGAAATCACCGGAATTGAAATTATCGATGAGGATGATGATCACATATATGTCAAAGTGGGCGCGGGAGCAAATTGGCATCAATTTATTCTTCACTGCCTTGATCATGGATGGGCAGGTGTTGAAAATCTTTCCCTCATACCTGGTAGTGTCGGCGCCGCCCCCATTCAGAATATAGGCGCCTACGGCGTGGAGTTCAAAGATGTGTTTTTTGAACTTGAAGCCTTCGAAATTGCAGGCAATAAGGTCACCATATTCACGCCAAACGATTGTGCGTTTGGGTATCGGGACAGTGTGTTTAAGCGGACCCTGAAAAATAGGTTTGTAATTTTATCCGTAACATTTTGTCTCAACAAAATACCCAGATTAAATCTCACTTACGGGGCGATCAGGCAGGAGCTTGCAAGAATGGAGGTTGAAGAACCTGATATTCGTTTGGTTTCCCAGGCAGTCATCAACATTCGCAATTCCAAGCTGCCTGATCCGAGAATTCTTGGTAACGCCGGCAGTTTTTTTAAGAACCCCGTAATCGATCGCGTCCTATTTGACCAGCTAAAAAGCGAATTCCCCGATATCATTGGATTCGATAATCAACATGATTCGGTCAAACTCGCAGCTGGTTGGCTAATTGAGCGGTGCGGCTGGAAAGGCTTTAGACGAAATGATGCCGGATGTTACGAAAAACAGGCGCTCGTTCTTGTAAATTACGGCCATGCAACCGGGAAAGAAATCCTGGACCTTAGCGAAGAGATTTCTGCAAGTGTTTTTTCAAAATTTGGGATCGGGATGGAAAGGGAAGTTAATGTCATTTGACCGGCAGGACGAATGACTCTTAAAACAATGGTGAGAACCGGACCTACTCAAAATTATATCCACGAAGAAAATCCGGGATCATCATTCTTCTTTTACCTTCCAATTGGACTTCCAGCGCCTCGAGGTATCCGTCAGCGCAGCGAAACTGTAAGTAGGTTTTCCCGTCCGTCCGGTAAAAGTTGGGGGATAAGGGCGGGGTGATGTTCTTTTTTGCCCTAAGTATCTTAAAATGCTTTCCGTTGATCAGTGTAAATGCCCCTGGGCTGGGCGACAAGCCACGGATCAGGTTATATGTCTCATTTACCGGTTTGGACCAATCAATTTGACAGGTCTCGGCAAAAATTTTTGGAGCTGCTTTTAATTGATTCGATTGCCCAGGCTGAATTGTCAATGAAGACTGGCTTACCTTATTGAGGCGATTGGCCGCGAGTTGCAGAATGGTTTTCACTAAAAGTTCCGCGCCCGTTTTCTTTAGGGTTTCATAAAGCTCACCTGCAGTTTCGTCTTCACCTATAGCCACGACCTCCTGGAGCAAGATATCGCCAGTGTCAATTTGATGCTGCAGCTTAAAGGTTGTAACGCCCGTCTGGATCTCGCCATTAATAATTGCCCAATTTATTGGCGCTGCGCCCCGGTATTGCGGCAAAAGGGACGCATGCAGGTTAATTGTGCCGTATTTTGGCATGTTCCAAACAACTTCCGGGAGCATTCGAAATGCCACCACAATTTGAAGGTCTGCATCACAAGTTCGAAGGTCCCGTAAAAAGTCGCTGTCTTTTAATTTATCAGGTTGCAGGATCTTTAATCCTTTTTGCAATGCAAATTCTTTCACTGCACTTCGGTGCATCTTTAATCCGCGGCCTGATTCTTTGTCTACGCTGGTCACTACCGCGACGATATTGCATCCCGCATCAAGAAGCGCCGCAAGGGAGGAAACCGCAAAATCGGGTGTTCCGAGAAAAACAATTCTCAATTCTTTTATTGGTTTAGCTTCGGTATTCATAATGGTTATGCCTCCAAGATGTTGGTCACTCAATCAAAATCGGTATACATCAGGTACTTTTTCCGGATTTTTTTAAAATCGGACAGTGCGCCTTGCCAACCCTTTCGAATTTCGGCTTCAGTTTTGCCCTCGACTATCTCGCGCATCAGATCTTCCGAACCTGCAAGTTTGTCGAAAAATTTAGAGCTCAGGAAAAAATCATCTTTTTGCGGAAACAACTCATAAGCCTTTAGCAACCACTTTAACTGCAGATGATTGTCGATTTCCTTTTGTATATCAATTTGACTGAGGTCAAATCCATAGCATACCTGGTTCGACAATGGTGGGTTTTTCGCTCCCGGCGAACTCTGCGGAAAAAAATGATATAGGTTTTTTGGAAGCGAAGGGTGGCCAAATTGTTCAAATGGTTTATCAGTTCCTCGGCCGAGGCTAACAGCAGTTCCTTCAAAAAAACACAGGGAAGGATACAGGTAAATCGCCTGCATATTCCGCAAATTCGGTGAGGGGTTTACCGGCAGCATATACCTGCTCGAATGTGAATAATTGGCGCACTTGATCACCAGGAAATGGAATGGGGTGTCGGCTGAGTTCTTGGCGCTCCGATAATAACGGTAAGTCTCATTCGCCTTTTCAGACAACCATTGTTCTCCAGCAATCATCATTGCATATTCGCCGATGGTCATACCATATACGACTGGAACCGGTTGCATTCCGACGAACGAGGCAAATTTTCTATCCAGAATAGGTCCATCCACATAAAATCCGTTTGGATTCGGCCTATCGAGGATCAGCAATGGCTTGTGATTCTCGAACGCAGCCTCCATAAACCTCTGCAGTGACGAAATATATGTGTAAAACCGAACACCGACGTCTTGGATATCGAAAATCAAAACATCGACGTCTTTAAGGTCTTCGGCCGTCGGCTTTACTTTTTGACCATATAGCGAAATCACTTGAATGCCGGTAGCAGAATCAATGCCGTTCCCCATGCTCTCCCCCGCGTCGCCGGCACCGCGAAAACCATGTTCCGGGGCAAAAATTTTCTTAACCACAACCCCCTGACTAATCAGCAAATCTACGAGATGAAGCTTTCCAACTACTGATGTTTGATTGGCAAAGACCGCAACTGATTTGTTCTTTAGCAAAGGGACATAGACATTCACGCGAGCTGACCCGGGGAGAATTTCTGTCGATCTCCCCTCCTGCCCCTTGACGCGTGCAAGGATGCAAATAATTGCCCATAAAAGAAGGTAACGTTTCTTCATGACTCAATCCGGTGTTAAATTTATTAATAGCTTATGCTAACACCCAACTCCACTTTTGTTTTCAATTTTCTTCGAAAACTTTTATTGAATAAGGCGTAATATTGCGTGCAATAGACGTAACCATCCAAGTCGCCTTTGAACCAGTATTACGCCTGAAAAAATTTGGCTATCGACAGAAAACTTAATAGCAGCCAGGTCGAAAGCATTGTGCATTCAGGCATTCTTTTTGATTTTCAAATTTAAATAATATGATGCAACAGGTAAAAAAAGGTGACAAGGTTAAAGTTCATTACCACGGTAAACTGGCTGATGGCACAATGTTCGATTCGTCAGCAGGGCGAACACCTCTCCAATTTGAAGTGGGCTCGGGTCAGATGATAAGGGGATTTGATGAAGGCGTGGTTGACATGACAATTGGCGAAAAAAAAACAATTGCGATACCGCCGGAAAACGCTTATGGACATAGGGACCCGGATAACATCATCGAGTTCCCGCTCCTGAATTTTCCGCAAGAAATGAAACCTCATATCGGCATGCAGCTTAACATGCGGGATAAAAACGGACATACATTCCCCGTAGTCATCAGTGAAATCAATGGTGAAAATGCCCTTTTGGATGCAAATCACCCTTTGGCGGGAAAAGAACTGATTTTTGACATTGAAATTATTGATATCGAATGAAAGGCCTATATCACTGCAAATTAATAACTGCAGGCTTGGTTGCGTATTTCCCTTGATAAACAAAATAGAGCAAGCTTACTGAGATCAACAGCAACAATATACTGATCATTGAACCCTCAAATCCAAATTCTCCACCCGTGATCATTGCATCTCCCTTTAACTCAGTTTGGAGCAGGGATGGAAAAGTGTTTCCACTGACCTTGAATCCGAGTATCGGCCCCTGTAGAAAATTCCAGCTGAAATGAAACAGTATCGAAAACCAGAGATTCCTCGTATATATATAATTTATAGCCAAAACGAGACCTGCCAGAAATACGCCTCCAAAAGAAAGCAAATTGACGGTCGAATTCAGGTTGTGGGCAACGGCAAATACAAAAGCAGAAACAAAAAGGGCAATCCACTTATTGAAAGAGTCCAGAAGATTGGACAATATATACCCACGGAATACTAACTCTTCACTAAAGGCTACCATCGCCATCAATCCAAAAGTTATAAATAGTTTGGCAGGATCGAGGATAGCATCAAGCCACTGTAAATGGCCCGAATAGTATAAAACGATGGTGCCGACTCCCAGGATGGATGGAGCCAGGAATAATCCGGCAAATGCTTGTCCTGACAGTCCCTCCAAGGCAAGACCAAGGCTAGAAATATTCTGACGATCAATAAAATTTCGAAATATATAGACCAGGAATATAAGAGTAATCGATGTGATTAGAATAATAAACCATAGCGAATCGCCTGTCCCCAGTGATTCCGGTGTAGTCTTTTCAGACGCCCCCGCTGATGAGACAGCCATTGCGATTGGAATATTGATAAAAAGCGCAACGCCGAAATATAAAATGCAAAAAAGCGCCGCTCTCACCCAGCCTCGCGAAATCACCTGTTTGCTGTTAAGACTTTCATTCATACATTTATTTGCTAAAAAAGATCCATGTTTCAAAGTTACAAATTTACAGCCGCCGAAAGGTTTATGCGATATGTGCAAATCGACACGCAAAGTGACCCGCGTTCAAATACCTTTCCATCGACTGAGAAGCAAAAAGATCTCGGCAGGACACTTGTCGAGGAGTTGAAAGACTTGGGAGTAACAGATGCGGAGATGGATGAGTTTGGTTACGTTTATGGAACAATTCCTGCCAATACTGAGAAAAGCATACCTGTTATTTGCCTCTGCGCCCATATGGATACGTCTCCGGACTGCTCCGGCAGGAATGTAAAACCTCTTATTCACTCCAGTTACAATGGTGACGACATAGTTCTGCCTGATGATCCGCTGCAAATTATTACTACCCGCGAGCACCCCTACCTGGCGCAAAAAATTGGCGAGGACATCATTACAGCATCGGGACACACCTTGCTGGGCGCTGACGACAAGGCAGGCATTGCTATAATCATGG
>JAJPJP010000228.1 GCA_021324175.1 Chitinophagia bacterium | reverse complement strand
TACTTCATCACCTTGATCAAGACAGCTCATAAAACCGAACAGTATTGCTTCTGATCCTCCCGTGGTTATAATAATATTATCTTGATCAATTAGAATCCCGTTTCTCTGATAATATTCAACAAGCCGTCTGCGGTAACTTTCATTCCCGGCACTATGGCTATATTCCAAGATTTTAAAATCGCTATGGCGAACCGCATCTAGTATCGGCGGCGGAGTGGGAATATCAGGCTGCCCAATGTTCAAATGATAAACCTGCACACCACGCTTTTTCGCTGCTTCGGCAAATGGCACAAGCTTTCGAATTGGAGAAGGGGGCATAATTTGCCCACGATGACTGATCTTAAGCATGCGCAAAAATAAGCAGCCGGCTCAAGAATGTCGGAAAAATGGCGTGAAACAAAAATCCCCGGCTGGCCGGGGACATTCAATAAGCTGCGGTGATGTTAGCTCCCGGATTTGCCGCCCTGGGATTTGTACTTGGCGTAGTCTTCCGGGCTTAGTACTTCTCCAGTAATCGTCAATTGAACCGGGGTATTAACGCCAGCAAATTTTACTGTAATAGTCTTGTTAAAAGGTCCAAGTGCGGGGGCAGAAAAGCCCGCTACAATCTTGTCTGTTTTTCCGTTTGCAATTGCTCCCTCGGGCTTGACCGGCGTTGTACATCCACACGAAGCAATCGCACTTTCAATGACAAGCGGAGTTCCGCTGATATTCGTAAATGCGAAATTATGGTTAACAGTCACGTGCTGTTGTATTTTTCCAAAATTGTAACTCTTTTCATTAAATTTCACGACACTATCCGCCGTATTATGTTGTGCGAAGCCAAAAGCCGCAAATCCACATGCAGCAATGAACAAAAAAAGTCTTTTCATAATTTGATTAATTTGTTTGTTTTAATGCTTGTAAAGAAGGGTTTTCCGGGGCCGAAGCCGTAGCAGATTTATATACTTCTCCACTGATGGTCAGAACCTTAGTTTTCTTCTCATTGTAGAAAATGGTGACATTTTTTATGAAACGGCCTTCTGCGTGTGCGTTGAAACCAACTCTAATTTTTGACGTGGCGCCCGGAGCAATAGGATCTTTGGTCCATTCAGGCGTGGTACAGCCGCAGGAAGCCTGGACGTTCTCCAGTCTAAGGGGGTCAGAACCGGTATTCATAATTTCAAACACGTATGTTACCGGCCTGCCCTGTGGAATTTTTCCGAAATCGTGAGTGGTTTCCAACAATTTAAGCATGTCGGACTTAGATTCTGCCACCGACGCATTGACGGCCGGTTGGGCGTCAACTGCAGCTGCCAGGCTGGCCGCAAATAAAAACAAAAATAATTGCTTCACTAATGAATTCATTTGTTTGGCTAAAATACATAGTAAACGCGGCTTTTGCTAATAAATTATGGTAATTCATTTTGGCAAAAAATCAGGTGCCCGGATTCGGGAACCCTTTATAACCCTAAATTTGTTAAATATCAGATAAAATGCAGAGCGAGGATATAGCAATACAGGAAAAGCTGTCATTTGATAATTTCCGTCAGGAAATACTCAAGGATTATAAAATCGCGTGCGAAAGCCGTGAGGCCAGTTTATTGGGCAGGAAGGAAGTGCTAACGGGAAAGGCTAAATTCGGGATTTTTGGAGACGGCAAAGAAGTTCCACAAGTGGCTCTTGCAAAATTTTTTAAAAAAGGAGATTTTTACGCCGGTTATTACCGAGATCAAACTTTCGCATTCGCAACAGGGGCAGCAACTATCGAAGAATTTTTTTCGCAACTATATGCTGATCCGGACGTAAAAAATGACCCTCACAGTGGCGGTAGGCAAATGAACTCCCACTTTGCCACCCCGACAATCAATGAGGACGGTGAACTGCTCGATCTGGTTAACCGAAAAAACCTAACTGCTGGCCTGGCACCCACCGCTGCCCAGATGCCAAAGGCGCTGGGGCTGGCAGCGGCAACAAAATCTTTCCGGAATATTGATGAACTAAAACAATTCTCCGAATTATCAAGCGGAAATGAAGTTTGCTTCTGCACAATAGGTGATGCATCCACTAGCGAAGGGCACTTCTGGGAAACGTTAAACGCCGCAGGCGTGCTTCAGGTGCCCCTCGCAGTTTTTGTCTGGGACGATGGATTTGGTATTTCAGTTCCCAAGAAATATCAAACAGTTAAGAATTCCATATCGGATGCAATGAAGGGCTTTCAAATTAAGGACGGCACTAATGGAATTGACATATATAAAGTCAATGGTTGGGATTACGCGAGGATGTGCGAAGTATTTGAACCCGCCCTACAGAAAATACGCGAGACGCACATACCCGCACTGTTTCACGTTGATGAAGTAACTCAGCCCCAAGGCCATTCCACATCAGGAAGTCATGAACGATATAAATCCCCCGAACGGCTCCAGTGGGAAAGAGAATGGGACGGGATCAAAAAGATGCGGGAATGGATTTTGGAGAATGCCCTAGCCAGCGAAGAAGAACTGGAAGAGATTGAAACAGCATCGAAAGATTATGTTCGGAGGTGTAAAAATGCAGCCTGGGAAAAGTACCAGCAACCGATTAAGGCACAGGCGGCCAGGTCGATTGACCTAATTACAGGCCTAATCGCGGAGGCACCTGCACCGGCAGCGCCGTTACAACAACTCGTTGATGAATTGAACGCATTGAGAGAACCCAATCGACGCGATATCCTTCAGACGCTTTACCAAGCCATTTTGTATATGGAAAGTCACACGATTGGCAATGAATCAATTACAAAGTATTATGATGATTTAAGGGCTGAGAACATCAAATTATACAATTCTCATCTTTATCACGAAGGTCCTAAAAGCGCTTTGGCAGTTAAAGAAGTCAAGCCACAGTTTGAGGAGGATTCACAGCCCATTAACGGATACGAAATCCTGAATCGCTACTTTGATGAGCTTTTTGCACATAACCCGAAAGTGATCGCTTTTGGCGAAGATTTGGGTAAAATTGGCGATGTTAATCAGGGTTTTGCGGGACTGCAACAGAAATATGGGGCTGATCGGATATTTGATACCGGAATTCGCGAGCTGACGATCATGGGACAAGGGATCGGAATGGCCATCCGCGGCCTCAGACCAATAGCAGAAATTCAATATATTGATTATTTACTATATGCCCTCCAGCCACTCAGCGATGACTTGGCCACTCTTCAATATCGGACTGCTGGGAGGCAAACATCGCCAGTTATCATCAGGACAAGAGGCCATCGACTGGAAGGGATATGGCACAGCGGTTCGCCGATGGGGGTTGTCATCAATTCATTGCGCGGGCTGTACATATGTGTGCCAAGAAACATGACGCAGGCAGCGGGACTTTACAACACACTGTTAAAAGGGTTAGACCCGGGAATGATAATTGAATGCCTGAACGGGTACAGGCTTAAGGAGCGACCACCTGTTAACCTGTTAGAATTTACAGTACCCCTGGGTATTCCAGAGACTCTTAAAGAAGGAAGCGATATTAGCATCGTTTCATATGGATCGACACTCAGGATAGTTGACGATGCTGTGAAAATTTTGGAGGAACTTGGAGTAAGCTGTGAAGTCCTGGATGTGCAAACACTGATTCCCTTCGATCTGCATCATCGAATATTGGATTCACTCAAAAAAACAAACCGGATCATTTTCATCGATGAAGATGTTCCGGGAGGCGCGTCAGGCTATATGTTTAACAAAGTTATGGAGGAACAGGGCGGATATAAATGGCTAGATGTTGCTCCGCGGACAATCACAGCCAAGGCTCATCGCCCCGCCTACGCGAGTGATGGCGACTATTTCAGCAAACCCAACGCCGAAGAAATAGTTGAAGCCGTTTTGGCCATGATGAAAGAATAAAAAGAGCTTCTCCCATTGTAAATCAACCAATCGTTAACTCACTTAACAAATTATCGCGGTTTTAAGTCCGATTTCATTTCGTTCATGGCCGCTCCCGATATTCGTCTCAATGCGAAATTGTCGGCTCAATTAAGAAAATCCTTATTTTTTTTGCTTTTTTTGGCAAGGTCTTTGAAAATTTAAATCCGTAAACTGATTAATAACTTTAAAAATATATTTTATGAGTGCACAAAAGATATTATTGGGAACGGTATCGGGAATTGTCGCCGGAATCGCGCTGGGATTGTTAGTCGCCCCGGCAAAGGGTAGCGATACGCGCCAGAAAATTTCAGACGCTGCAGAAAACCTAAAAAGGAAGATTAGGGACTTGCGCGGAAAAACTATTGATGAATTGGATGAATTAAAGGAAATTTTTGAAAGGGAAACTACCGGTCTAAAAGAGGACGTTCGTGAACGCGTGTTGACTTTAATTAAGGCGGCAAAAACAAGTACAAATAATATAAAGGAAGAGGCGATGTCGTAAATGACATCAGATTCATGAACGAAGGAGCAATCGCTCCTTTTCTTATTTTAAAACGCGTGGAATTTTTTGCTCAATTAACATAAGGTCTGCGAGTGCAATAGCGGCGACAGCCTCTAGAATAACGGGGACACGTAGAGCGATGCACAAATCGTGTCTTCCTTTGACCGAGAATTCTTCTATTTTTTTTGTTTCCCAATTTAGGGTATGTTGTTCTTTGGGCGTTGAAGATGTCGGTTTTACCGCAATTCGAAAAACAAGTTCATTATTATTGGTGATGCCCCCAACCACACCTCCCGCATGATTTGTTTCTGTGGTGCCCGATAGGTCAATAATCGCATCATTATGTTGGCTCCCGAACATTTTTGCCGCAGCGAATCCTGTACCGAATTCAATTCCCCTAATAGCGGGAATCGCAAATACTATATGCGATATAAGGGATTCGACGCTGTCAAAAAAGGGCTCACCCAAGCCAATGGGTAATTGATTTACCCGGCATTCAACGATGCCTCCTACTGAATCCTTGGCATCGATAGCTTTTTGAATGCCTCTTTCAATTTCGGATTCCCCGCCGACCTCGATTAGGGCAGCCTTTATGCTGACCGGGTCGAGCAATTTCTTAGCAACCACTCCAGCTGCAACCAAAGCCACCGTTAATCTGCCGCTGAAATGGCCGCCTCCCCTGAAATCTTCAAATCCACCAAATTTGGCGTGCGCAACGAAGTCTGCATGCCCGGGCCGGGGCACGCTGCGTTGTTTATCATAATCCTCACTTCTTGTATTTCTATTTTCGAATAAAATTGTAATTGGGGAGCCGGTAGACCGGTTCCTGAATATTCCACTCTTGAATATAGGATAATCATCTTCCTTACGAGGCGTAGTTCCTCGCTGCAGGCCACCTTTTCTCCTTTCAATATCTTCAGCAAAGTCGTTGACTGAAAGTTGGAGACCCGCTGGACAACCATCGATCACGACACCGACCGAGTCTCCATGAGATTCGCCAAAGATGTTTAGCCTGAAAACGCGTCCGAATGTATTCAATGTGTTTTAATTGTTAATTACCATATCGCTCTCGACCCTTGCACCCAAAGCAAGCAAGTGATCGAAAAAGTTCGGGTATGACTTTCTGACTGCCTCTGCATTCAGAATTGAAACATCACCGTCTG
>JAJPJP010000102.1 GCA_021324175.1 Chitinophagia bacterium | reverse complement strand
TCGTCATGTTGCAAAATGATGTCTCCTTTTTGCAAATTATAGACCATATCCATAGAGTCGATTTTTAAATTCATGCGAGATTTTAAGGTGAACAAAATACAAATTCACATGTCAACAGAACGAGACCACGCAAAAACCTGAATAGTCCTTGGCGAAAATTATTCTATAAACCCAGTAAATAACCAGATCGTGATAAGGGGCTAAAGCGTGAAAAAAACCAAAGAAATATTTGTAAAAGTATCCTTTTTTTGAGTTGCAATCCGATATTCTTCTCATCATCATTTAACGGACACATTTGCATGCTTTTATCGCTTCAGCGTGGTTTCGATTTTCCCGGTCGGCCTGTCACAGCATATTACGATAATTTTTCGTAATATTATAAAACTGAAATCATTTCCTAACCGCTTACCTGCTTCTTATGAGAAAAACTTCAAAGCGTCATTTTCATACGCTCCTGATTTTTAACGTCATTTATTTGTTTTCGCTGAATTCCGTCGCAGGTCACGAACATTTCCCGGAGGATTCCTCCTTTAAAGACTACTATTTCACGCCAACCGGCGTGTATGGAAGAATTCCACTGGGCAAAACGGCAAATCGTTCCTTCGTGACCATTTCGCGGAAGAAAGATGAAGTGGTCGTTCTGTTGCACAATGCTTCTGGCATATTGCTAACGACGACCCATATCCAGTTTTCAAAAGGAAAATTGTCGGTGGTCGCGATGTTCGACCGCTGGGGCGAACCGGTAGATTCGATGTGGTTCACGCCTACGGGTCCAAACGAATTTTTTGTTACCGAAAGACAAAAGGGACAGAATCCAAATTACCCCTGCATGGGTCTCAGGCTGATCTATAAAAACGATTTGCTCACCGATATGTATTGCATGGCGGATTCCAACAAGACCTGGTTTAACCAGGAAGGCGTTGCGCACTACGTCTTCGAACGTTACGACGATCCGCGGCGGTTTAACCTGATCAAATCCCAATCATTTTTTGGCAAAATCGATGACCCCGCCATGTCGAGAAAAGCAGGATGCCATAAAATCATGACCATCTTCGACGAGAATGGGGACATGGTATCTAAGTCACTGTTCGGTCTGAAAGACGAACCGGTTAATGACCAATTTGGAAGTTGCAAAACGACGATGAAGTACGACAAGAACAGCAACCAAACTGAAATTGCCTATGTCGACGCGAATGGCGTTACCTGGAATGACTACCTGGGTTGCGCCCGCCGCGGTTTTGAATATAATAAAGGGCTTTTGGAAAAGGAAACGTTTTATGATGACAAATACAACATCGTTCGGTCAAAACGGGGAGGTGACTCGTCAGCCATCGTGAAGTATCGGTATGACCCCAATGGCAACCAAATAGAAAAAGCCTTTTTTGACGAAAAAGAAGCATCCTGCAACAACGCCATGGGCATCAGTCGTGCGGTTTCTGTCTTCAATAATGCCGGTATGCTCACTGATATTTCATTCTTTGAAAAAAAAGGTTTTTCAGTTACCGACGAGCACGGAGTGCACCATTATCGCTATACGCATGGTGCAACAGGCCAGATCACCAGTAAATCTGAATTCAGCGCCGGTGATTTGCCGATGAAGGACTTGACCGATATGGCCTATACAACCAAACTCCAGTATGACGCATGGGGAAGAATACGGCAATTTTCCTTTTGGTTGAACGATGCCGTAAAAATGACCAATGCGATGGGATATCACGGCGTTAACTGTCGATATGATTCGGCGGGGATGCTCGCGCAAGCCGAATGCATCGACACCAACGACAGGGTGTCCGCCTCGATCATGGGCTACTCCGTTGAAAAAGATCAGTACAACGAACAGGGATTGCTCAAGTTACGCAGCTATTTTAACGGCGATGAACCGGCTATGATTAGCGACACCATTCTGCCGGTGTCTAAAATTCATACCATAACCTATGCCTACAATTTTTCCAACCTGGAGAAGGAAATAGAGTACTTTGACAATACCGGTAAACCAATCAATAGTCGCCTGAATTTATTTAATGGCCGGGTGTTGTCATGCCATAAGATCGAATTGACTTATTCAGGGGCCCTATTGGCTTCAGAGCAATTTTATGATGCGGAAAACAATCCTGTCGGTCGGGCTGACTGCCTGAAGGAAAATTGCGTTCTCCTCACAGGTTTGGGCCTTCAGGTCAAAAAAGTTACCACCGCCCCATCAGAAAAAATAGTACGGACGAGCATCCATGGGGTAACGCTCACTGATTCGATATTTTACGCAAGCCAGATGGCGCTCCTCGGCGGCGACAGCATATTGATTTTCCTTAATGCCCAGGCAAATTACCTGTCAGAACAGGAATGCGCCAGATATTACAGGATCGCACACGTCAATAAATATTTCCAGTTCGATGGCCCGTCAACCGACTACGAGGCGGACAACGACAGCCTGTGCGATCGCTTCACCTATTCCGCGGGCGCTCTCAATGGCCCATGCACCTGGTACTACCGCAATGGATCCACCCGTCAAGAGGGCGAATATGCGAATAACCATCGCGTTGGTTACTGGAATTATTTCTATGACAACGGTCAAAAGGCGAAAACCATCAATTTCGCCAGTTACGGGACTTTCCTGGTTGATAGTTATACCACAACCGGGGAGCCATTGGTGGAGCATGGCAACGGAACGTTTACCGGTATCGTGGACCTCGGCAGGCTCGACAATTTCGTGGAATATACAGTCTCGGGAAAAGTGAAAGATGGCGTTCCGGATGGAGATTGGAAACTTTTCAGGGGCCGTACACCTACTCCGTTCGTCATCGAGAAATTTTCAGCAGGCAAGTTCATCAAAGGAACCCAATATGGATCTAATGGAGAAGTCACTTACCGGGGAGCAAACATGATCTCATTCGAGGGCGTTCACCCACAGGAAAAAATCGACCATTATGGCCAAAATTATTACTGTACTTTGCTTGATAACAAGGCCGCCGCTCCGCAAAATTTCAATTCGATCCTCTATCATGATTTCTACCCCGAAATCCGGGAAGGCATTGGCACCATCCTGAAAACAAACCGGTTCCGGGACTACAGTGGCTGGATTTTGCTCTTCATGCACTTTGACAATCAGGGATTATTGCGGCGCAAGGATGTGAGGATGTACCAAGCGAATGAGGCTTTTCGAACCGAATTATTCAAGTTGATGGACCGACTGGCCGTGCAGGCTCCCTTGCAGGGCAACAATCTGAAAAATGGTCTTGACAAATTCTATATTGCCCTGGTAGAAGATAACCAGGTCGTACTCCCCGAAGAGCTGCTGAACCAGGGGAGACAGGGTATACTCCACTAAATTGATTATTAGGTCAAGGGCGGGGTTCATCAAATCGATGAACCCCCGGCCTCTTTATCCGTGACGACTCCGCAATTACCTATAGACTTTTGCGACCCAATAAATAAAACGGGAAGGTTCGCCAATTACTCCGCCTTTTTGTCTTGTATTCTTTAAGGCCTCTGATTTGTAGTAGGCAAAGGCTTTGGCAGAATCGGATATCACGGTCACAACATTCACTTTTTTGTCGTCATCGAGGTCGTGGCCGACTGCCCGGTCTGTGATGCCATTATTCAATCTTTCCTGCTTGCTATCCTGAAATCCTTTTAACCAGACACTCCAGTCTTTTACTTCCATGGAGACAATTGAGCGGAGTTTCGAATCGATCATTGCCGTATCCTGCCAGGTGATCGTAATAAAGGAAATCATAGGAGGTCCAACAACGCCGCCCTTTTCCATAGCTTTCTTAAGTCCCGGATCCTTAATAAATGCTTTTGCCTTGGCTGTGTCATCAATTCTCAAGGCAACCATGACGACGTTAGAATCCTGGAGACCGCGGCCAATAACGAAATTGTGAAGACCACTGGCCACGCGCGCAGAATCGTGCGCATCATAAGCAGTAAGCCATGTTGCATAATTCTTCACTTTGTGCGTCACCACGACCATGTTTTGCGGAGTACTGATGATGGTGCTTGCAGCTTTTGCGGCCGAGTCGTTGGCAGCGGTCGAATCAGCAGTGGACGCATTCCCATTGCCATTTCCGCCACATGAACTTAGAAAAATTATCAGGGCTGCGCTAAATGACCAGCCGGTAAATCTGGATTGCTTCATAAATTTTAATTTTTAAAAAATCAATATATAAAAGAGTGAGGCAAGAAATGTCACAAGGGGTATAGAGAGAGCGGACTAAAATTAGTCATAATAAATCTTCCACCAAATTTTTGTTCCGGAAATCAAAAAATGATCACAGGCCCCAGCTCACTAAAATTAATGAAGTGCGTTTATGGTCTTTAGGATTTCCAAGACCTTTTTTACTCGTAGCTTTGGTTTACCAAAGTGTTTAGTTTGAATTTTTCGATAGCAAAATGGCATCGCCGTCTCGCAGCGATCATAATGATTCCGGCAATTGCAGGAACCACTTTTAGCAAAGCCATTGCTTTGCTGGACTATCAATTAAATAGAGACTACATCGCCGCCAAGCTGTGCGAGAACAAAAACAAGCCCGGATGCTGCTGTCATGGAAAATGCTTTTTGAAAAAACAATTGCAAAAAGACGAAGACACGGGCAATAATACTCTTCCATTTTCAAAGGACAAATTTGAAGTTTCTCTTTTCTGCGAAGAGGAAACCGGAAAATATTTTAGTGACCCGAAGCCGGAAAATATTTTCTTCGATCATTATCTCCTGAAGAGACATGCCATTGCATTATCTGGTGTTTTCCACCCTCCCACTCGAATGTAACCTTTTGTTTTAAGAATGTATTTCAGGATGAAGAGGTGTATGAAATATGCAGTCCGGACGGGCTTGCCTATCTACACTTTCTGATTTTTCAATACAATTGTTAGCGTTTATCGCTCAATCCTGTAAAAAAGAGAGTTGAATCTGAATTGGTGTCAGAGCAGCGAGATTTACTAAATCAATTGATGATTAGGTTGATCAAAATCAAATGGCCACATGAGAAAGAATACGACAATTTTTATTGTTCTTTTGTTTATTTCAGGGGCAGGCTTTTCCCAAAGGGTTATCAAAGGGACGGTAATTGATAAAGCTTCCAGTGAGCCTCTCGAAAATGCTATCATAGCCGCCGGTGGATCCGCGAATACGGCAATTACCAATCAGCGAGGTAATTTTGAATTGACTCTTCTCAAGGCCGATGACTCCATTGACATTTCTTTGGTAGGATACAAACTGCAAAGACTTCGAATTGGCATGTTGAGGCAATCCTACCTTATCGCTATGGAGCGGGGGCCGGTCGATCTGCAATCTGTTACGATCCAGCCGCTCCCCAATAATTCGTCGTTTGCTACCATTTGCAAAATAGATCTAAGTATGCATGCCCTCAATTCTGCCCAGGACTTGATGCGACTCGTACCGGGTCTTTCTTTAATGCAGCATCAGGGTGGCGGGATTGCCGATCATATTTTTTTCCGGGGATTTGATGCTGACCATGGCACTGATGTCAGCGTTTCGGTGGATGAAATGCCGCTAAACCTCGTCTCCCATGCACATGGACAGGGGTTCTCTGACCTGCATTTCTTGATCCCCGAACTGGTCACAAACCTCGAATATGGTAAAGGTCCCTACTTCAGCGATCATGGTGATTTTACTACTGCAGCATACCTTGCTTTTAAAACCCAGGATGTCTTGGATAAGAGTGAGGTAAAAATGGAGGGAGGAGAGTTTAACACCGGAAGATTAATGGCTGCAATAAACCTTTTGGACGCTAAAGCAAGACAAAACGGAGAAAGTGCCTACATAGCTGGAGAACTTTATTATACGGATGGGCCATTTAATTATGCAGAACACTTCAATAGAGCAAATCTGTTTGGGAAATATAAAGTAAGCTTATCTCCTGCAACGCAACTCAAAATCACATTGTCCACTTTCAACAGCCTCTGGCGCTCTTCAGGTGAAATTCCACTGAGAGCCGTTAACGAGGGACTGATCAGCAGGTGGGGTTATATTGACAGCCTACAGGGTGGGAATACTGCGCGCAGCACGGCAATAGTCCGGCTCACCACCGCTATATCAGATAGGCTCACCCTGGAAAACCAAGTTTATTATACGCACTATTTCTTTAATCTCAATTACGACGAGACGTTTTTCGCCAGCGACAGCATTAACGGAGATGGGTTGCGGCAACGAGAATCGCGGGATCTGTATGGTTACAATGGTAAATTCTCATGGGATAACTACCTTGACAATAGTGATGTGCTGACCTCAACTGCAGGCTTGGGATTCCAGATGAACAATATTCGTGGCAGTGAACTCAGCCATGTAAAGAATTACAATGACATTCTCGATTATATTCAGCATGGAAATGTCAGGGAATGGACTTTGAACACGTACCTTGATGAGCAATTCCGAAGAAGTAAATGGCTATTTGATTTAGGTGCTCGCGTTGATTACCTGAATTTCTATTACTCGGATTTCCTGAATCCCGTACAACCACCTAAAGGGAAAACGGTTGCAAGCCCAAAGCTGAATATTGCGTTTACTTTAGACAATCAGATTCAATTCTATACAAAACTTGGAAGAGGATTCCACTCCAATGACGCAAAAGTAGTGGCCGAAAATAAAGGAATCGATGTGCTGCCTGCTGCGTATGGCGCTGACGTCGGCATCAATTGGAAACTGTTTCCTCGATTATACATGAACTCTGCCCTTTGGTATTTATTTTTGGAACAAGAGCTCACGTATAATGGGGATGACGGGACCTTCAGCCCAGGCAACAAGACAAGACGAGAAGGAATTGATTTTTCGGCCAGATATGAATTCACAAAGTGGCTGTTTGCTGATTTTGATATCGTTTTTTGCAAGGCAAGAGACGCACAGGCGCCGAAAGGGAACAACTATCTTCCATTGTCCGTTCCACTTTATAGCGCGGGCGGATTGTACCTTAAGCTTCCTGGCGGGCTCAATGCGGGATGGAGTTGGAGGTACATGAAAAAACGCCCGGCCACAAATGATAATTCGCTTCAGGCCGAGGGATATTTTCTCAGCGACCTGACAGCAAACTATACGAAACAAAAATTTGAGATTGGGCTGGAGATACAAAACCTGTTTAATGCTAAATGGCGAGACGCCCAATATGAAATAGTTTCCAGGTTGAAAAGTGAGCCTGCTGCTGTGGATGATATTAGTTTTACGCCGGGGATGCCTTTTTTTGCCAAATTGAAATTCGCTGTATTTTTCTGACCTACATAAATTCCTTGTTAACGTATTCTATGAATTGAGATGCTTTATCCTTTAACTGTCCGGATTTATCTGCAAGCAATACATTGTAGTTCTTGACAAACATAATGTCAACGCTTAATTGCGTCAGATCATTTGGTGATACGTTTCGCAAATTTCCATTTGCGATTGCGCCACTACTTAAAGCAGAATATGCATTGGCAGGGGTAAAATGAGCTGTTATAAATCCTTGTAAATATTCTTTCAGATTGGCCATCTGAAATTGTTCCACAGTTTTTAAAAGAGCCTGATCAGTTTCGTAAGCTGATATGTATATGGTTATGTCGGAGTTTGCAAATTCTTTCAAACGCAGTTCGGCTTTAAGTGCCCACATGGCTCCTGAAGAAGGTTGGAACAAGTTTATATTGTAACATGCGATGATTAGTTCCTGGATCTTTTTCGAATCGAGTGCTGATAAGGGTTGTTGCAACAGATAGAATAAACTGTCTGCTTTTTTAACCAGCGTGTTTTCTCTTTCAATATTGGAATGAAGAATTGCAGAATCATTTTTTAGATCGTGGATCAATTGTCTGGCAAGCTGTCCGACATGTCCCCTATCCGAAATATACTCCCTCAGGTTCTCTGCAAAAAATCCTAAGGTCACTGCTAGAAATATCATTAAGAATTCAATAAGATATTCTTTCCATTTCTTTTTATGGCGATGCAGATCGGGTTGATGGATTACTTCCATATTTTTTGTTCTTTGCTCAATGAGTTGTTCTTGTAATGTTGTATCATTCAAGGCGCCAGAACTAATTATGACCTTTGGCTCTTGATCTATGTTTGCTTCTCCGTTCATTGCTTTTTTGTAAAAACCGCACCATGTATATCATTCATTTACGGTGAGAGGACGCCAAATCGCCGCGGTTTAATTTGCTTTTTCGAAACTATTTGCAGATAGAATAGCCGTGCCCTATGTAATGTAGTCTTATTAAATGATAAACGGAGTTTTATTTATCACCAAAATGGCAAGTTTGAATCCTGCGTCAACTAACAGTGACAAACAACCGAACTGAACAAATAAAACCCAATACAGACAACAACTTCAAAGAACTACTTTATTCAATATCGAAACATCACTGACACTGGCTATGTCAGTGTAATGCGTATTCGTTACTAAAATTAAAGCGTGCTAGTCATTTTAATAGGTTACATTACACCCATGCAGGTTATTCTATCTGCAGATAAATTTCAAAAAATGTCAAATATTGTAGATGTTGTTGTGGTTGATAGAAATCTCACCACTATGTTGAGAACCGTAAAAGCGACAGGCTTAGAAGTTGAATTAAGTAAACC
>JAJPJP010000126.1 GCA_021324175.1 Chitinophagia bacterium | reverse complement strand
TTTCGGATCTACAAATGATGTTTCCTGTCCCTTCAAAATTTGAAGAGGATATAAAGGTCGTACCCCGTGAACAGTTAACGGGTATCTGTATGTCGATTAAAAATCTAAAAAATGCTCTCCCGTTATGTCTTTATGGAGTAGGAGGAATTGGCAAGTCAACAGTTGCAAGAAACCTTCACGAAGGTTTACCGGTCGGTTCCGTCACCATTCTTTTTGATTGCTACGGCGGTAGCCGATTTAGCGAATCGCATGACAGAAGACACAAACATGAAAAGGCATTTCTTTTTTTATGCAACGAACTTGCGCTGCGAACCGGTGCACCTTTTTTATTAGCTCACGGCAGAGGAAATGATTATTACCTCAATGAATTTGGACGAAGACTGGAAATTGCTTCAGAACTCTTGAACAAATCCACACCTTCCGCAATATTGTCGATCGTTATCGACGCAGCAGATAATGCAGTTACAGCAGCTACTCAGTATCTTGACGACTGTTTTGTTCATGATCTTGTGAATATTACATTTCCGGCGAACTGCCGGTTAATTCTAACGACCCGTACCCACCGGCTCGGCTCATTAAAATTGCCGCAGCTCGCTAAAAAGATAGAAATTGAGCCATTCTCCCAAAAAGAAACAAAGGCTTTTCTGCTGAATTATCTGCTGCAGGTTACAGATGGTGAAGTAAAAGAATTCAGAGAACTTTCACGGGGAATTCCCCGGGTAATGTCTTATACCATGGCAGGAGCAGGTAATACCCTCGCAGAAAAAGTAAAACCATTGCAGCCAAAAGGGAAAGATCTTGATGACATTTTCTTTTCGTTTTTGATTACTGCACAGCGAAAATCAGGAGAGAATTTAAAGTTTGATAACCTGATAAAATTCCTGACTCTTCTTCCACGCCCGATACCGCTTACTTACCTGGAAAAAGTATCAACTCTGGACATACAATATATCCACGATGTAGTTACTGATTTGGGGAATGGCCTGATCCTGGGACATGAACTGCTTCGCTTCAAGGACGAAGACTTTGAAGCGTTTCTTCGCAAGAACTATCCGCCCGATGTTGCCACATATACCGTTATAGCCGCCCTTTTTCATGATCATGCTGATCAGGATGATTATGCCAGTACACATCTTGGTTATTTTCTGGCTTGTGCGGGCAGGTATAAAGATCTTCAATCCATTACGGTGGAGCGGAAATTTCTAAATGAGCCGCAGGACCCGGTCCGACAGCGCGAAGTTTTTATTGAAAGAGCACGCCTGGCAATGAAGCATGCGTCTATACAGGAGGATAGATTACAGTTTCTGCAATTGCAAGCAGTGTCAGCAGAAGCATCCAAAACAAATAAGGTGCTGGAAGAGATCATTCTTTCCAATCCGGAACTTGCTTCCGCATTTGGGAGTGCCGAGACAAATCGCAAGATGTATTTTCAGTCAGGAAATTTCCAATGGCATGGAAAAGTACATCTTCGGAGCGCCGCGGTTCTATCCCGAGAACTGGCAACACATGCCCAAGCAAAGGAGCACATGAAAAGCGCAGAAGCATGGATACGTTTTCGAAGCAGTTTGGATGATGAACGGTTAAGGGAATTCAATATTTCAGAAACTGACCTTTCCTTTGGAGGTGAAGCGTATCTACGCCTATTTGGTATCCAGCACTGCGCTCGCTGGTTTGAAAGATGGAATCCCAAAACATTTGTATATGATTCCCTCGACATCTTCATTCGTCAGATCCTGACCGGCTCAACAAAAAAAGAAATCCAGCAATGGCTGGGAAACGGTAATCCACGCGCTGACGTTAAATTGTTGATCAATCAGGTTTTTTTTGAACAGAGTTGGACTCCGCCCTACCCCGCTTCGGACTTTATACCTAAGCTCGAATTAATCAAACGCGCATCAAGAAAACTCAATGTTCAATTGATGGAGTCACTAGTGTCGTTTGCCGAGCAGCAATTCAGATATAATTCTTCGTCGAGTAAAGAAATAATCAAGATACTTGATTGTATAGTAACAAAATTTCCAACTAACCTACCGAGTTTCTACAAGAGTGGGTACAGAATGGACGAAGATCTGGAACATCTTGATCTGCATTTCCGAACGTATGTTCTTCAACACACTGTTTTGGGAACACCTATGAAAGTCGATGATTTTCTACCTGCCCGACTTTTGGTTGATACCGGGAATATGAAGTATAAAGAGAGGCAGTATATCGGCGAAGAAAAAGGTAAATATCTGTCGTTTTTTAGACACCTGCTTCCTGCTTATCAGCTGCGTCTAGAGATGCTTGGAAAGCGCGTCCGGACGAAAAGTATTGAAAAAAAACTGGGCGCAATACTTAGAAGCTTTGATAGTGATTTGGATATCAGCTACCGTCACCGCTTCTCCTCACGCTACTTTGCACGATATCTCGCGCTGAAGTTAATGGACGGAGTGTTTTACCTGTCGCAACCTGAGACTGCAATTGAACAAATAAAAAAAAATCTCAAGCCCGAAAAGGGAGAAAGAATAGATCTATACCTGAAGCTCGCTAACCGGCTAGCTGGAACCGAGCGGTTTCAAAAGTCTGCTCTGTTATTACTGGAGGACGCTGATAAACAAATTGAAGGTCACGGTTTATCAGGCAGCAGCCAGCTTGAGTATTATACCGAAGCTGCAATAATTGCAAGTAAGGTTTCAAAGCTAACCGGGAAAACTTATTTTGACAAACTGGTCAACGCTTCTTCTGCCATAGATCGTGAGGCGCATGACCAGATTGTTTGTGTTACCAATATCATGAAGTCTGCAGACTTTCTGGATATTCCGCAACTTTCATTCACTTTTGCTAGATATGTCGAGTACTGTGCGGATCGCTTGTCGGACTATGAGGATTTTCCCTGGGATCATGCATTTGAAGCTATTACCCGCATGCACATACCAACTGCATTTTCTGTATTGTGTCGGTGGGATCACCGGCGCGTGAGAAAAAGTGCTGAACATATATCAGAGCTAATGGAACTTTCACTCCAAACTAACTTTATTGGCCATGCCAGTGCCGCTTCACTGCTGCCATTAAATCCATATTACTGGGAAAACTATATAAGTCTTTTGAAAGGTTTGTTACAAAAATACGACGATGCAGTTGATCGTGTGGGTAAGATAACGTTTGTCGGAACTGTTATCCACGATTTGAAAATAAGCTGTAATGGTCGTCACCACTGGCGTGTCATGCTGAAAGCGCTGGACCTTTTCAAGCAGGGTAAGTTCTCCGATGATAAGGTGATAACTGAACTTGACGCATATTGCTCCGGTATCAAAGAAATCCTGGGTGTCAAAGAAAAGGAGCAAACGGAAGAGGACAGCATTAAGTCACTCCTGAAATCAGCTAAGGAAAGGTCACCGAAAATAAAATTTACTGGGTATAGTCTCGCTACCGTAAAGGGTTTGGAGGCTTTACTTTCTTCGCGAGGAATTGATAAACTGGAATACAGGAATTACGACGTGGATGCCATCCTCAGCCAGGTAATGGATGCTGTTAAGCCATCTCAATATGTGGCACATTTGGAGGCATTAGTGAAAGTTAACCCGGACCAGGTTGGATATTGGTCATTTGAAGAAGCACTTGCTCAGAGATTACGTGCCTGGACTGTTTATCCTGAGGTTAAAGAATGGAAAAAGAAAAATTTTGGCACGGTGCTAAGTAGTCGATTCTTTCATTACGTCAGGTATGACGATTATTTTCAGACATCAAGTGTAAAAAAACTTGCCGATCTTTTTGAAGTCAGCGATAAAGAAGTTGCCGATATTCTGTTTTCCATTTTGCCGGATTATATCAGTGACCTTTCTGCCGGAGTTCTCTACCAACTTTTTTCGTTTTCAGTTGCGGGAACAGAACCTTCGATTAAAAGGCAATTTCTCGAATGGGTCATTCCCCGATGGGCTGAAAAGATCGCTCCGGATTTCGGTGATGGACCTTTCAACCTTGCGTTTGCACCCGCTGATAACCCTCAGATCGTCTTGTCTCAGTTTCTGCGTTATCATCTCGGACATCCTGACAAGAGAACCAGGTGGCGTGCTGCCAAAGCACTAATCCGGCTATCAGATACTGGTAATATTGCTGTAATTGATCAGCTGATCAATTCACAAAATCTCAAAGATTGCGGAGCATTTCAGCATCGACCGCATACTTTTTACTGGATAGCTGCGAAGCTGTGGCTGTGGATTGTAATTCATAAAATCAGTATCAATCATCCTGAAAAATTAAGACATCTGTCAGCTGTTGCATTGAAAGAACTGAAGAATCCTGAACTTCCTCATATTCAACTTCGGTGGTTTATTCAAGCATTTTGCCTGAACCTTCATAAGAAATTTAATGATATTTATGGTGTCGACGAGCAGCAACAAATTAACTCTATCCTGAAAAGTAAATTCAGGAAGGTAAAGAAGAAAGGTACCACGAATCCCCAACCTCGTGGACGCAAAAAACTGAGATTTGATTTCGATAGGATGGACACGGTTGATCATTGGTTTGAACCTCTGGGAAGGGATTTTGGTTTATCCGGTTGGGAGATTGCGGAGCTAGCCGAAAAATATATCATCGATAAATGGGGCTTTTCAGGAGATGTCAGGGACCAGGATCACGTGAGAAACGATAGAGAGGAGGACTACGACTTAATAAGCCATTATAAGTTCGATATACCGGTCATTGAGGATCTCAGAACCTATTACGAGTATCATTCAATGCAATGTGTTGCTGGGGATTTGATTGCTACCAAACCATTATGCAAAATTGAATCTTATTACCGTGAATGGGATGAATGGTGGCCGCGCTTCACATTGACATGGCCGGATGAGTGGCTTTATGAGTTCTTGGACCCGGTACCCGTTGAAAAAAAATTCTGGATCGAAAAAAGTCATTTGCCTGATTGGGAATGGAACATTCAAAGAAAAGACTTTGATGAACTGATTGGTTTTACCAATCCGATGCGTCAAGGCTATCTGCATTTGCAGGGCGCCGGAACTATCTACCATGGCCGGGATTATGAGAATTTTTCTGTCCGATCAGCCCTGGTACAACCCGAACTTGCTCCGTCTTTATTAAAAACCCTGCAAACCGGTGATCGGTTTAATAATCAAATATCCTGGTATAAGGAAAAAGTTGGAAGATATAATCACGACGATGACGACGGCAACGATAAT
>JAJPJP010000308.1 GCA_021324175.1 Chitinophagia bacterium | reverse complement strand
TCCCTCCCGAAATCACCTGGCGAAAAAGAAAAACCGGATTCGAACCGCCGCAACAGCAATGGATGGAGAATCAAGCACTCCAGGAATTAATCATTGAGGCTAAAAGAAAACTTGTCCGCGACGGCGTTCTCGTCCCTTCAGTATTAAACAAAAAAATTCAGCCGCACCCTGCTGATGCGGCTGAAAACTACGACTGGCGATATCTTGTCGCCGCGACGTGCATTACCAAACCCTAGGGTTTGTTGAACTCATCCTGGACATTCAGGTTCCCATTCACATCCGACCTCAAAATGGTCCAGCCTTTGCTGTCCTGCAATTGGATCACATAAGCCATTCCTTCTGGAATGGATACTTCCGTAACAACTTCAATCGACTTGTCCGGATAGGCCTTTTTTACATTGCACAGGATATTCAGCGGAAGATGCTGCGCATCATAGTAACGAAGTGAACTAAGCATCTCCCCTTTCTTGTCGTACTCTGCTCTTACCCGCATGTCATTCTGTGAAAAGCTGACATAGTAGCGATCGCCTATCTGCGACCACTGCACGTTAGCAGCATTAGAAAATACTGTACTGAATGATTTCAATACTTTGTCATTGACGAATGCATCACCATTTGGCAATGCTTTCAGGCTAAAACTGCTCAGCAACAGAATGCCGCAGATTGAAGCGATTGATAAAATACTCTTTTTCATGGCTATACTATTTATGGTGTATAATAACTTTTACAATCCAAAATTACGGCCAGTAAAAAGTGCCTGAGGAACTTCTGTACGGACGGATTCAATTGTTAAGGTCGGTGCAGATGGTGTCAACATTAGGTATACGAAATAATTCGTAAATTACTTTGAAACCCTTGCTGGTAGCCGATTCCAGCGATGTTGCATCAAGTTACCAAATTGGGGTTAAGCTTGTGTTAAACTACACATTGAAAAAATTGAATTTTTTAACAGCTGAATTTTGTATCATTACCGGACGTCAATGGTATCGAAACCGGACACCCGCACAAAAAAAAATTGCTGATCTTTGTTGTTCAAATTAATTATCGATCAACATGAAGCTAGCGACCAAACTAATCCATGCCGGTATCGAGCCGGATCCGTCTACAGGCGCCATCATGACGCCTATCTACCAAACTTCAACCTATGTGCAGGCTGCCCCAGGGAAAAATAAAGGATATGAATATGCACGATCGCAAAATCCAACAAGAAAAGTATTGGAAGAGGCCTGCGCTGCCATCGAAAATGGTAAATATGGTCTTTGTTTCAGCAGTGGAGTCGCAGCAACTGACGCAGTGATTAAGTTGTTGCAACAAGGCGACGAAGTGATTACATGCAATGATTTATACGGCGGCACGTATCGGCTATTTACCCGCGTGTTCGAAAAATTCGGAATAAAGTTTCACTATGCCAATCTTCAAAACCTGCTGAATCTGCAGTCGCTCATAAACGATCGCACAAAACTGATTTGGATTGAAACACCGACAAACCCGCTGATGAATATCATTGATATCGCCGGCGTTACGGCGATGGCTAAAAGGAAAAATATTCTTGTCTGCGTCGACAATACCTTTGCTTCTCCGTACCTGCAAAATCCGATCGACCTTGGCGCCGACATCGTGATGCACTCGGCGACAAAGTATCTTGGCGGCCACAGCGACGTGATCCAGGGCTGTCTTATCACGAACGATGCAGATCTGCGCGAAAGACTTTATTTTCTTCAGAAAAGCTGCGGGGCGGTACCAGGGCCGCAGGATTGCTTCCTGGTTCTTCGCGGCCTTAAGACGCTTCACGTGCGAATGGAGCGTCATTGCGAAAATGGCGAGAAGGTTGCACGCTTTCTCTGTCGCCATAAAAAAGTCGGCAAAGTATACTGGTGCGGTTTCGAAGATCATCCTGGCTACGAAATCGCAAGGAAGCAGATGCGCGGCTTCGGGGGCATGATGAGTTTTGAACTCAAGGATGAAAATCCCGAAGCAGCTATGCGCGTATTGTCGTCGACAAAAATTTTTTCGCTTGCTGAAAGTCTCGGCGGCGTCGAGTCGCTGATTAACCACCCGGCGACCATGACGCATGCCTCCATTCCCCGGGAGGAAAGACTGAAGAACGGACTGAGCGATTCCCTGATCAGGCTCAGCGTGGGCATCGAGGACATTGACGATCTGCTCGAAGATTTGCAGCAGGCCATCGGTTAAGCATTTTGAAGATATGAACCTGTACGACCTGAGGCAATTCCTGGAGAGCAAAGTAGATGAATATAACCGGCCCTTTTTCATCAAAGACGATCCCATATCAGTTCCCCACCGATTTTCCAAAAAACAGGATATTGAAATCGCAGGTTTTTTTGCAGCCATTTTCTCATGGGGAAATCGCACGACGATCATCAAAAAAAGTAGCGAGCTCATGGAGCTCTTAGACAATGCTCCCCACGATTTTTGTCTCAACCACACGGACAACGACCTGAAAAGGCTGACCCGATTTAAGCATCGCACATTTAACCCTACGGATCTGTTTTACTTTATCGAATTTCTGCAATTCCATTATTCAGGCAGCTCCACGCTCGAAACGGCGTTCAGCTCTTGGATGGGGAAAAATGATAACACAGTCGAAGCGGCCCTTAACGGCTTTTATCATTATTTTTTTTCGCTCGAGATATCGCCAAAAAGAACGGCAAAACATATCGCTTGCCCTCGGAAGCATTCGAGCTGCAAGAGACTCAATATGTTTCTTCGCTGGATGGTCCGCAAAGACGATCGCGGCGTGGATTTCGGCCTTTGGCGGCATATTTCGCCTGCACAGCTTGTTTGCCCCCTCGATCTGCACGTTGGACGCGTCGGGCGCCGCTTTGGCCTGGTAACACGCAAACTTTTTGACTGGGACGCTGCGCTCGAACTCACAGACCATTTGCGTAAATTGGATCCTGAGGACCCCGTGAAATATGACTTCGCACTTTTCGCACTGGGGATCCTCGAAAAGTTTTAGCCTGTATAATGAACAAAGACGAACAACTTGCTGCATCGTTGAAAAAAGATCTTGAGATCGATACAGGATCTTCGACGGATCCGCATGAGCTCGAGAAAATCCTGGCTGCCCGCATAAATACACTTATCGATGGGGGCTTTGAAAGGCTTGTGCAGATACTGTATCGGATAGACGTGGACGAAAAAAAAGTAAAAAAAATACTGCAGGATAACCCTGGAGAGGATGCCGGTTCATTAATCGCGAGCCTGATCATCCAACGTCAGCGCGAAAAAATCAGGACGCAAAGTTTATTCAACCAGGGCGAAAAACACAATTCGGATGAGGAACGCTGGTGAGATCAATGCACTGATAATTTGCCTCTTGCTCGCAGCCTCTGTGGTGCCCATAAGGGGCCTGACCCAGGGACTTTTGCGTCAGCCAGGCAGCTGCGGTCTATATTTCAAGAATATGGGTGAGCTCAAGAAACAGCTAGGTGAACAAGTGCAATTTTATCGTTTCCACGAAGGCGAGCGGA
Source organism: Chitinophagia bacterium (assembly GCA_021324175.1). Classification (GTDB taxonomy): domain Bacteria; phylum Bacteroidota; class Bacteroidia; order Chitinophagales; family Chitinophagaceae; genus Puia. The sequence continues at coordinate 9,928 of JAJPJP010000308.1, read as the reverse complement.
TCGCTAGCATCGGCGCTCAATGTGCAAACTGGGAAGCAGCATTTATGACATTATGCGACAGCGTGGATCTCTACCTCGAAGATATCGATTCAACGTCGCTTAATGATTCCCAGGTCCGGTCGGCATGGCAATATTATAGCGCAATGGCCAATGCGCCCATCCGAACGACCACTCATGTGGTCATTGGCAATGACACAACCACACTTTTGCCTTCGAACTTTTTTGACAAGATCATTATCATTAATAGCTTTCATGAATTCAACCAGCAGGTCCGGATGCTTGCCGATATCCGGGATAAACTTAAACCTGGAGGAAGGTTGGAAATCGACGAAACGCTGGCTAGGAAAAGCGGCGAACTCCATATTCAGTGTCATAAAAGGATATTTACTGAAGAAGAGCTGATCGAAATCGTCGAAAAAACCGGGTTCCATTACCTGGAGGGACTGAATATGAATTTCAGGGCCAGCGTTCCTGTTCGAAAAATATTTGCTTTCGAGAAAAGGTGAGCTATTTGAACATCAGTTCGCGGACCTTTTCCTTGTCTTCCTTTTCTTTTTTGAGGTCGAACATGGTACCAAAAACGCGATCCCAAATGGTCGTGCTGACACCGAAACCGCGATGGTCATTCTTATAATGATGAAGATGATGGTTGCGCCACAATGGTTTGAGCCATTTGAAAGGGGGGTTCCAGGCGTGGATCGCAAAGTGCACGCTTCCATACATCAGGTAGCCGAATAGAAATCCCGGGAAAAACATAAAAGTGAATTGACCCATCAGCAAGAACATGAGAAAAAAGATCACACATGCAATGATAATGCTTGGTACCGGTGGCATGAAAAGCCTTTCGCGGTCGCGTGGATATTCGTGATGATTGCCATGCATAACGTAAACGATTCGACGGGCTCGTTCACTTTCAGCAACCCAATGGAAAATAAAACGGTGCATCACATATTCAAACAAGGTCCAAAAGGCCATGCCTGCAAGGAACACTAAAGCTATCATTTCCATTGAATAATTTAGCCTGGTGTTGCTCCTATACATGCAATAAACCATAACGGGAAAGTACATGCCCCAAATCACCAACGGGTGGGTTTTGGTTAGCATTTCCAGATACGCATTATTAAAAAGCGTAGCCTGACCCTTATTATGAATCTTTTCAAACTTCATCACAAAAATTCGGGCGATGAAAGTACGAAAAACATGCGAATTATCCACATGGGATTGTCAAATCACTGCCATTTTACCGTTAGTTTGCATCGACTTCGCAAATAGCCCGCTTAGTCACGGCAAATTGGTAATTTTGGCGGCTTTTAACAGTAAAATTATGAGACTTGTTTCATATTTGAAGGACGAACATGACCAACTGGCCCTTCTTGTGGACGGCCTGCTGTTTGATATGGAATTGATCCACCCCGACTTGCCGGGCAACATGCATATGTTTTTGAACTACTGGGAAGATTTTTTACCTGTGGCGCAAGCCGGGGAATTAGCGATACAAGATGGCAATATTTCCCAGGAAAAGGGAACAAATTTGGAATCTGTTACCCTGCTTTCGCCAGTGCCCATCCCCTCATCCTGCAGAGACGCTTATGCGTTTCGCCAACATGTCGCTTCAGCCAGGAAAAATCGTGGTCTGCAGATGGTCCCCGAGTTCGACCAATATCCTGTCTTCTATTTCACAAATCACCATGGCATTTGCGGTCCTGGCGAAATCTCCTGCATGCCCGACCACTTTGAACAGCTCGATTTCGAGCTGGAAGCAGCAATCGTTATTTCCAAAACGGGGCGAAATATCCGCGCCGCCGATGCTGACAATTACATCGCCGGCCTTATGGTTATGAACGACCTCAGCGCCCGCAAACTCCAAATGGAAGAAATGTTGCTTAATTTAGGGCCTGCCAAGGGCAAGGATTTTGCCACCGCAGTCGGACCATATCTCGTTACGCTTGACGAGCTGCAGCCGCTCGAGGTTCCCTGCAAACAGGGTCATAAGGGCAAGAGCTGGAATCTTCGCATGCAGTGCCGCGTCAACGGAAAGACCGTCAGTGAAGGAAACCTTTCTGACATGGACTGGACTTTTGCCGAAATCATCGAGCGGGCATCCTATGGCGTCAATCTTTTTGCTGGCGACATCATCGGTAGCGGGACTGTAGGCACAGGCTGTTTTCTCGAGTTAAACGGCACAGGAAAATTAAATAACCCGAATTATGAGCTGCAATGGTTGCAAGATGGTGACGAGATCGAAATGGAAATTGACGCCCTCGGAACACTGCAAAATAAAATCACGCGTGATTCAGACGACTATTCTTTGCTGGCATTAAAAAAGATCTGATCTCAATTAAGTTTCGTTAGAGAATCGCTTTTATATTGATTAAGTTTTGCTTCGAAATCTGCTGAATCCCCACTTGAATGATCTTTTTCGCCTTTTAGAGCTGCAATGGCCTTACTCTCTGCTTCTATTGCCATTAACCTGTCGCCAGCAAGCCAGAAAAATGCCGCCATTTTGTTGTACAGAGGAGCAACGTCGACCGATTCGTGATAGAGATCAATGAACCGCTGGCAAGCATGCGCGCCGAGTTCATATATTTTGGCCGGAAGATTGATTTTATCAGGATTTTGATCGATTCCCCAGGTAAGAAAATAAAAATTATCATTTGTGTAAGACGATGCAGCGATCATATTTTTGCCAACTTCAAAAGCCTTTTCAGGGTCGCTGCTTAGTAGTGATCTGAACATATAATAACTGACGAAACCCTCGTACTTCAGCTTCGGCTCCTTCTTGAAAATTTTATCTAGTAACACCGTCGCTGAGTCGGAGTTTTTTAAGATGGGATTCCTGAATGCGTTATTAACTTCTTCGTCCAGTTGCCGAACGTATCGCTCGTGCTGCCGCTCAGCGAGTGCCCGGCCTATATCCCAGTCATTGTCGACCATTTTGGACAGTACTGTGTCAAGATCCCCTCTCGGATGGCCGATCCATGCGACTTTTCCTTCCCTGTCGATAACTACTGCTCCTGGGATACCTCGGGCACCAAATTGTTCTATCCATCCTTCTTCCATGAAAGTGCTATCCCCATCTGCTACACTATAGTCCATTTGAGAGCCGAGACTATCCATGAAATCTTTTAATTTTTCTTCAGTGAGACTTTTTTGCCGATAAACATTTACACCAACGATCGTCACCCGGTCACGGTATTTTTTGGCTATCGCCGATAAATGAGGAAATGCGGCCCTGCAGGGCGGGCACCAGGGGGCCCAGAACTCGACCACGTATATTTTACCTTTTTCAAATCCTTTAACTGGTTCCCCTTTTAGCCATTCCCTCACCCACAGCGGTGGCGCCGGATCACCAATATCAAATGGAGGTGTTTCAGTTAAGCTGTCCTCTTTGACTCTCCGATATATATCCGCAAGCAATTTGTCCATTTCATTACCGCGTTCTGTTGGTTTCCAATAATCGTAAGCTAATTGGTAAATATAGTGTTGTATATACGAATTACTAATCACCAGCGGATAATGTGATTTCGCATAAATGGATCGCGAAAAATCAGCTGGTTCAAATAAATCCGCATATACAAGTTCCCTGGTCACTCCTTGCGAAAGCTTATTGGCATAGTTAAGGACAAGAGAATAATGGTCATTGCCATACTTTCCCCTTTTCGACGTGTATAGGGAATTTAGGTTCCCGATATACGTAAGAGCGCGAGCAAAATGAGCTACAAAGCGGTAATAGCTTGCGTTTTGAAGGGCAGTACCAGTGAGTGGAATACCGCGTAGGCATCTTAGATAACGTTCATACGTCATTGTCGTGTCGGCGCGGGGATACCCAAAAAGGTCCGCTGTCAAGTCAGTCGCATTGGAATAAGTTATATTGTTCTCTTCCCATTTTTCGAAAGCCCGGTCAGTTAAATTCCGGTTTCTAATATAGTCATGCAGGAATGCCAGTTCTTCGCTTTCTCTTTTTTGCCTGGCAGCCGCAATGTCCTCGGCGCACAGGTTTGAATCGGCCTGCGTAAATGCTTCTGTGAATTGCTGACGCCGGAAGGCAGCCTCGAATTGCAAAATCCGGTTGTTTGTTGGGGTAAACTTCCCTCCGGTCACCAGGACGCAGTCATCAGCACCTTCTCTTAATTTATCCTCATCGATTATGATGCTGGCAATTTCTCCCGGTTCAATCAGTATATGTCTTTCAATTTGGCTATTTCGGGATTCATAATATAAAGTCAGATCATCAAATTCCTGAAATAGAACTGCTTTGAAAAAACCATACTTATCAACTTGAACGGCCGTGTCGCGAACAACCCCGGAAGGGTTCACCAGATGAAATGTAACGAACCCGTTTCCTGAGTCCGCCTTGTAATTGATGATGCGTCCAAAAAGCCGGAGTTGTCTGTCGATGTTAAATATCTCATTTTGGCGCGAAGAATGAAATGCAGGCAGATTTGCAGGCAGCACGTTTTTTGGATGTTTCGTTAATTGTGCAGGTTGGCCGATAGCCTGTGAAAAGAGTAAAACAAGTAAGGCAGCAATAATTTTTTGCATATGACCGGTTTTGTCCTTCTAATTTACAAAATACCCGCCGGTAATTCCCTGTTTCATTATAGCATTCGTTGTCGTCTCCATTCGTGCCGACTATTTCATTTTCAATCACACCTTGCTGCACAATCTCTGAAATCAAAAACAGCAGGGGAACGCCACTGCTAAAAGTAAGGACCTCATACACCAAATTACCAGATGGCTACCCGTACGACTCGTGCATAAAGCGTACATTTGCCGAAATTTTTTCGACGTTCGGCATATGAACAACCAAAATCTATCGGAGCAGGAAATTATCAGGAGAGAAAAACTCGCAGAGCTTCAGCAGCTTGGAATAAACGCATACCCGGCACCGTTATATCCCGTCAACACGACGGCGGCCACGATCAAGGCATCCTACAGAGGCGAAGAAAACAAAGCCGACTTTGCCGACGTGTGCCTGGCAGGCCGCATCATGAGCATCCGAGACATGGGGAAGGCTTCCTTTGCTGTTTTGCAGGACAGCTCAGGAAAGATCCAGCTTTATGTAAGGCGTGACGACATCGCCCCGGCTGAAGACAAGACGCTTTACGACAAGGTCTGGAAGCACCTGATTGACATGGGCGACATAGTGGGCGTCAAAGGATTTGTATTCACGACGCGAACGGGAGAAATTTCGATCCACGTCCGTGAACTGTCGCTCTTGTCCAAGGCCCTGCGGCCCTTGCCGGTGGTTAAGGAGAAAGAGGGGGAGACTTTTGATGCCGTAACTGATCCTGAATTCCGCTACCGCCAGCGATATGCCGACCTGATCGTTAATCCGCATGTCCGCGAAGTTTTTGTGCGGCGTTCAAAAATGATCAATTCAATGCGCGATTTCCTCAATGAACGGGGAGCGCTGGAAGTTGATACGCCCGTGTTGCAGTCCATACCTGGCGGGGCAGCCGCCAAGCCATTTATTACCCATCATAACGCGCTTGATGTCCCATTTTATCTCAGGATTGCCAACGAGCTATACCTGAAGAGGCTGATCGTGGGTGGGTTTGACTGGGTATATGAATTCAGCCGAAATTTTAGAAATGAAGGTATGGACAGGACGCACAACCCGGAGTTCACCATTCTCGAATTCTATGTAGCCTATAAAGATTACCTATGGATGATGGAGACTACGGAACAAATGTTGGAGAACGCAGCATTAGTCGTGAACGGGACCACGAAAGCGACAGTGGGCGAAACCGAGATCGACTTTAAAGCTCCTTACAGACGGATAAGCATATACGAAGCAATCCGCGAATTTACTGGAGCCGATGTCTCAGGCCTGGATGAGGCCGCGCTGGCGGATCTCTGCCGCAAGCTTCATATTCATGTTGAAAAATCAATGGGAAAGGGCAAGCTGATCGACGAGATTTTTTCAGAGACCTGCGAGCACCACTTCGTACAACCCACCTTTATTATCGACTATCCTGTGGAGATGAGCCCGCTCACAAAGAAGCACCGAACCGCCGCCGGTCTGGTTGAACGGTTCGAACTGATCATCAATGGCAAGGAGATCGCTAACGCATACAGCGAACTCAACGATCCGATTGATCAGCGTGAGCGCTTCGAGGACCAAGTGCGCCTGATGGAACGGGGAGACGACGAAGCGATGTTCATTGATCACGATTTTCTTCGTGCGCTGGAATATGGCATGCCCCCCACTTCAGGAATTGGCATCGGGATCGACAGGCTTTCGATGTTGCTGACCAACCAGCCGTCTATCCAGGATGTGCTTCTTTTCCCTCAGATGCGTCCCGAAAAAAGTTAGATGAATTGTCGCAGCTGCTGTATGTTGCTCGTTCAATTATTTTTTGAAATCGCTTCAAAAAAAATTAAATTAGGAGTAACTAAACGATTGCGCATATGAACAGCACATCCATTTCCAGAGTAGGTACCATTTTATATGCCTTGGTGATAGGCTTTTTTGGTGTCAATCACTTCATTCATGGAACGGGTCTTCAAAATACCATGCCGAGATTTATTCCCGGCGGTAAATTCTTTATTTACGTAACCGGCGGCCTCCTCATCCTGGCCGCAATTGCTTTTATCATCAATAAATATGTTCGTGTGGCAGGACTCCTCCTGGCGCTATTCCTTCTCCTGATCGTACTTACCGTTCACGTGCCGGCAATGACCAACGTCACCGGTGATGAACATGTAAGCATCATCGTTACCAACCTGGTCAAGGATACCGGACTGGCCGCAGCGGCACTCATCATCGCCGGCATGCACAAGTAGAAGGATACAACATCTAAAAGGACTCTGGGGCAGTAAACAAATCGGAAATTTGTTTGGAACGGGATCCATATGACTAGAGGAACAGATCGGGCATCAGCTTGAGCTCTGGATTTACGGCATAAGACTCAAAATTGGTTATTCCTTCTGCCCTCAGGATTTCTTCATCGATAAAGAAATTTCCCGTGCATTCAAATGAACGCTTTTTCAAGATATAGTAGGCCGCGTCTGCGACAATCTGAGCAGTGCGGCTTCTTTGCATCAAGAAATCTCCTCCCAGCAGGTTTTTGACGGCTGCCGTGGCAATCGTTGTTTTCGGCCAGAGTGCATTCGCGGCGATACGATATTTTTTTAGTTCTTCGGCGAGCCCGGTGACTATCATGCTCATGCCATATTTGCTGATCGTATAAGCAAGGTGGCTGCCGAACCACGAAGGGTCGAGGTTCAACGGGGGCGAAAGATTCAGGATATGCGGGTTGGGCGCTTTTTTCAAGTGCGGGATGCAAGCCTGGCTCATCAGGAAAGTACCGCGGATATTAATAGCGTGCATTAAGTCGAAGCGCTTGGTTTCAGTCTGCTCAACTGGAGCCAGGTTGATGGCGCTGGCATTATTGACCAGGACATCGATCCGGCCGAATTGGTCCATCGCCGATTCGACGACGCGCAGAATATCTTCTTCAAAACGGATATCGGCCTGTATCGCCAGGACCTTTCCTGGTCCCTCGCGGTCGACCTCTTCAGCCGCTGTATAGATGGTTCCTTCCAACTTGGGGTTAATCTCAACAGTCTTTCCCAGGAGGACGATATTCGCACCCTCCCTGGCCAGCCTCGCGGCAATCGCCTTGCCAATCCCCCTTGAAGCACCGGTGACCAGGACGGTTTGGTTTTCGAAGGTCATAAGTCCTTGATTTTAAAAGTAACCGGGTCTAAGTTACTTTAATTCAGGCGCCCGTCAAATAGTCAGGAAATAATACGAATCTCGCTCTCGTAAAATTACCCATCACTGAGTAAATTATGAAGATTTTAATTAGAGCAAATATGCTCTTGCATTACCCTCCCGTCGATTGTATGTTTGTTAGGTCAAGATGATTGATAGAAACGATTCGAAGTCCAAGTATCCGAAAAACCAAAAACCAGGAATCCTTCGAAAACCTTACGAGTCCGAAGCCCTGAAAAACCAAAACTAACGAATCGATTATCAGTCAATCCTGGCGCCTTTTTTAAATCCAAAATCCAGTAATCCAAGATCCTACGAAACAGAATTAAAATTTGTACCTATTGATGGCCACGTTATGTTGGTTTGGTATCGTACAAAAAAATTGAAAGTCCCGAGTTTTCGGGACTTTCTGCTTTTACAAGGTCCGGGAATTATCTAGTGTGCGCCAGCCATGACCGGCGCTTTCTTTCTGAATTTCTGCAGGAAGATGATGGGCACGCAAAAGAGCGTAAACAGGCCGATCACAAGATACAGGTTATCATAGGTGATGAGCATTGTCTGCTTGACAATGCGTCCCTCCACGGCCTGGTTGGCCATTTGCTGAGCCACCAGCGGACCGTAACCCTTGCCTATAAAATTCTGAACGAGTCCCTGGTTCTCCTGGATGTAAGCCGGGTTATATGGATTTACGTAAGGGATAAGCGCATTGCGGACAACGCTTGACTTGAGGTGGATGAGGGTGGTGATGATGGCGATGCCGAAAGAACCGCCAAGCTGCCTCATCATATTATTCAGGCCGGTACCCTGCCCGATATCGGGGCCTTTGAGATCCTGGAGCGCAAGTGTGGTCAATGGCACGAATAGAATGCTCATGCCGACGCCGCGTATGATCAAAGGGAAAAAGAAATCAGAATAACCCGAGTTCAGGGTCGAGTTGGCGAGCATTAGCGTAAACACAAAGAACATGATGAACCCTCCCGCCGACATGAACTGCGCGGGGACACCGCGCTTAAGCATCACCCCGACAAAAGGCATCATGCATATTGTCGCCAGTCCCCCGGGGAAGAGCAGAAATCCCGTCTGCTGGGCTGAAAAACCAAGCAGGTTTTGACAAAAGACGGGAAATATGAATACCGACCCATATAGCGCGAAACCAAGCGTGAAAGTGGTTACTATGCCAATAGCGAAGCTCCTTGTTTTAAGTATTTTGAAGTTCACAACGGGGTGATCAGTGCTCAGTTCGCGCCACAAAAAAATGATTCCAGAAACTATGGTCGTCAGTGCCAGCACGGCGATATAAGTCTTCGAAAACCAGTCTTCCTGCTCGCCTTTTTCCAGCACGACCTGCAGGCTGCCCACCCCCAATGCCAACAGCAATATGCCCCACCAGTCAATTGGCTGGCCCTTGGCATATTTGGGTGATTCCCGGACAAAAGTGGAGACCAGGAAGGCTGCGACCGCACCAACCGGAATATTTACATAGAATATGTAAGGCCATGAAAAATGGTCGACTATAAAGCCCCCGATAGTAGGGCCGACCGTTGGTCCCACCACTGCGCCCAGGCCGAAAAGAGCAGTTGCCATGCCGATTTCTTCACGCGGCCAGGTTTCCATCAGGATGGCCTGAGCGGTAGAGAGCAACCCGCCGCCTGCTAGCCCCTGGATAACGCGGAATACGATCAGCTCAGTCAGCGTGTGCGCGTTACCGCAAAGAAATGAGGTGAACGTGAATAAGAGGATCGAGGCAAGAAAATAATTTTTTCTGCCGAACCTGTCGCCCAGCCAGCCCGACATGGGAAGGATGATCACGTTGGCGACGGCATAGCTGGTCACCACCCATCCAGCGTCATCCAGCGTCGCGCCCAGGTTGCCCATAATGTGCGGAATGGCAACGTTCACAATCGTTGTATCGATCAGTTCAAGCAGAGCTGCAGTGATGACGGTAAATGTGATAATCCATTTTCTGAAACCGTGTTCAGCCATGATAGTATATTTGAACGGACGCGGCAGCGCCGCTTCCGCGATGATCAAAAGCTTTCATTCATTTCGTATGCACAACCACGTCCACGCTCATGCCAGGGCGAAGCCTTTCGAGCAATGCAGAATCGCCGCTGAGTGTAATTTTCACAGGCACGCGCTGTACCACTTTGACAAAGTTGCCCGTAGCGTTGTCCGGCGGCAATAAGGAAAACTTGGCACCTGTCG
>JAJPJP010000205.1 GCA_021324175.1 Chitinophagia bacterium | reverse complement strand
GCTGGCAGCGTGACATGACGCCGGGCAAAGCGGAAGTCCGGGCAAAATGGCGGATTTGGCATGACCGGAATCCGCCTTGATAGTGTTTAAATTACACATTAAATAATTAAAGCCGTTGTAAAGAAAAGGTTAAAAAAATATTATTTTTTATTCAGGTTATATGTAATTTACATTGATTTTCTCTTACTGTATTTAATACATTAAAAACACTACTCTGCTTATGCCATTCAAAACTAACGTACTTGCTAGGCATGTCCTTGCGGTACTTTTGCTGCTATTCAGCTTTACTACGTTCGCACAAAAAACTGTCACTGGCCGAATTACCAGTAACACAGACAAGCAGCCTCTTCCGGGAGCAACCATCCAGGTAAAAGGAACCAAGGTTGCCACGCAGACTGGAGTCGACGGCACCTTTTCGATTAAAGTTCCCAAAGACAACAGTGTGATAGCAATTTCTGTCGTTGGATTTGAAAGAATGGAAATTGGCCTTTCAGGGAAAACCGACATCGGTGAAATTCCCATGGTGCAATCCACTTCTACGCTGAATGACGTCGTTGTCACAGGTTATACGGCGCAAAAGAAAAAGGACATTACGGGCGCTGTTGCAGTCGTCAACGTCAAAGAACTGAAAAGCGTTCCGGGCAGTACGGCAGAATCGCTTTTGCAGGGGCAGGCGGCTGGGGTTACCGTAATTAATTCCGGGCAGCCGGGCGGCGGCAGTAACGTTCGTGTGAGGGGTATTGCCAATCTTTACAATGTTGACCCCTTGTATATCATTGACGGAGTCCAGGGGAGCATGCATGATTTGAACGTCAATGACATTGAATCCATCCAGGTTTTGAAAGATGCTGGTGCGGTGGCTATTTATGGTATCCAGGGTTCAAACGGTGTCGTGATTGTTACTACCAAGAAAGGGCATGGCAAGGCTACGATTAATTATGACATGTTCGTTGGTACGCAGAGACCGTTGAAGGATGGTTTCAAATTGGCCGGCAGTCAGAACTGGGCCGATGTGTATTGGCTGCAATTCTATAATGCCGGGATCGTTCCTGCGAATAACTGGTTTGGCCAGGGTGGACCAGCTTATGCTCCGCCGACACTTCCGGCATATCTTGCACCAACTCCATTTACAACTGATGGAACAGTCGTAAATCCAAACTACGCCGCACTTCAGGCCCCAGCTACTTACGATATCGTCAATAACCAGATCACCAAGACGAATCTGGCGGGTACGGACTGGTTTCATGAAATATTTAAGCCATCGCCAATCACGCAGCATACGATATCTGCCAGCTACGCCAGTGAAAAATCATCTTACTATTTCTCATTTGGATACATGGATGATGAGGGAACGCTCATCAATACTTATCTGAAGAGGTATTCGGTTCGCGCCAATACGACTTTCAATATAAAAGATCATATCAGAATTGGTGAAAACGCCTATATAGTCTATAAGCAAAATCCCCAGATTTCTAACCAGAACGAAGGCAATTCAATCTCGTTGTCCTACCGCATACCGCCGTTAATTCCGGTTTATGATATCATGGGGAACTTTGCCGGAACCCACTCATTTACGATCAATAACTCGGGTAACCCGGTGGCTGACCAAAAGCGCCAGGCAAACAACATCGGCAATGACTGGCAGATTAATGGTAACATGTTCGCCGAAGTGGATTTCCTGAAGAATTTCACGATCAGGACAAGCATTGGCGGTACGGTAGAGAACTACTACTACGATTATTTCAACTATACACCTTACGAAAATGCTGAAGGAAGTACATCCGCCAACAGCTTTGTTGAAGGAGGAGGTTATTATAATACCATGTTGTGGACTAACACCCTGACTTATACGAAAGCCTGGGGTGACCACTCGCTGAAACTGTTAGCAGGTACGGAATCGAAGAATTATTATGCCAGAGGCCTGCAGGGTTCCGAAGCAAGTTATTTTACAACAAACCCCCTTTACTGGACACTCAATACGGGTAATCCTGCCACGCAGGCTGTATCCAGTATGGCATATGCTTACGGAGGCGGTACGAATCCCGTTCAAAACGCACTCTACTCGCAGTTTGGACGACTCGACTATGCTTATAAAGACAAGTACCTGGTTAGCGGTACAATCCGCCGCGACCAGTCTTCGATCTTTGCAGGAGGGCACCAGACAGGAACTTTCCCGTCAGTGTCTCTCGGCTGGAGGCTTTCGCAGGAAGATTTTATGCGGAACATTACCTGGTTGAGGGATCTCAAAGTGAGAGGAAGCTGGGGTAAATCCGGTAACCTGAGCAATGTACCCAGCACCAACCCGTACAATTTGTTTAATCAATCTGCATTCAATTCTTATTATGATATTTCCGGTTCCTCCACGAGTTCGGTTCTGGGATTTTACCCAAGCAACCTGGGGAACGTCGGGACGACTTGGGAAAATGACATTCTTTCTGATGTTGGTTTTGATGCAAGCCTTGGCAAATTCGACGTTACGTTTGACTGGTTCGAAAAGAAAATTAGCGGGTTGCTGTATACTGACCCGATTGCAATCACCGGAGCCGGCGGTGCGGCTGCACCCAAGATCAACTTCGGAAGTGTACAGAACACCGGGATTGACGGGGCAATCACCTATCATGGCACCATCAACCGCGACTGGAAGTTTGACGTGACGGCTACCATCACTTCTTATGTAAACAAGATCACCGCGCTTCCTCCGGGAGTTCAATATTATGATGGTTTCACCAATGCCGGTTCTAACCGTATTGGTGCATTCACCAGGGTGGAAGCCGGCCATGCCGTGGGCGAATTCTTCGGTTACCAGGTGGTTGGATACTATAAAGACTCCACCGACGTTGCCAAATCGCCTACGCAGAGCGGTGCAGCTCCGGGCAATTTCAAGTATGCTGATATCAATCACGATGGAAAGATTGACGCCAATGACAGGACCTGGATTGGGAATCCAAACCCCAAATTTACCTATGGAGTTAACCTTGGGGCTACCTATAAGAATTTTGACTTTTCAGCGTTCTTTTATGGAAGCTACGGGAGCAAAATTTTCAATTACGTGAAATTCTGGACGGTGTTCCCCCAGGTATTTGAAGGCAATGTTCAAAGTGACTTGCTGACCAACTCCTGGACGCCAAGCAACCTGAATCCAAAGTATCCAAGGATCACCAATAGCGGCTCATTCAGCAATTCAAGCGTAGTGAACTCATTTTATATTGAGCCGGGTTCTTATTTGAGGCTGAAATCGTTGAATATCGGTTATTCGATTTCTCCTGCGCTTCTTAAAAAGATCGGGATTGACAAATTCAGGATTTTTGTCCAGGGCGCTAACCTGTTTACGATTACGAAGTACTCAGGTCTTGATCCTGAATTGCAGGGTTCAAACCTGGGCGACCAGACGAACTTCGGCATTGACCTGGGTAACTATCCTGCCAACCAGAAGAACTATAACGTTGGCGTAGACGTAACCTTTTAACTAATTAACCGTATTTAACTTAATAAATTCAGATTATGAAAAGAATAAATTATAAATGGATAATCCCCGGCAGCCTGGCGTTGATAGCTTTGCTATTCGCCTGCGGAAAGAACTTCCTCAACAAGCAGCCGATTGGAGTATTAAACCCCAGTATCCTTGCCAATGCAGCAGGCGTTCAGGGGATCCTGATCGGCGCTTATGCCGCTTTGGATGGTCAGGGCCTTTACAACTCGGGATGGGGCTCAGCGGCTGACAACTGGGTCTATGGTAGCGTTGCGGCAGACGAAGCTTACAAAGGTTCAACGACAAACGATCAGCAGGACATCATTCCCATCATGCAATGGAATGCCTTGAATAACAATTCCTATTTGAGCCAAAAGTGGGATGCCATGTATGACGCGATTCAGCGCTGCAATGCTGTCATCCGGACCATGCGGGTCGCTACCGGGCTCGCAGCTGCCGACACGATAGAATTTAAGGCTGAAGCGTTGTTCCTCCGCGCCTTTTTTCATTTTGAGCTCAGGAAGATATTTCACTATCCTCCTTACGTGGATGAAACGGTAGGCGTCGCAAATCCTAACGCGCCTAACATTGATGCATCCGGAAACTATATTGAAATCTGGCCGATGATTGAAGCCGATTTCCAATATGCCGTGAGCAATCTTCCAACAACTCAAGCAAACAAAGGCCAGGCAAATAAATACGCTGCTGAAAGTTTTCTGGGCAAAGTCTACTTATATGAAGGAAAATACGACCAGGCATTGACATTGTTTGAAGATGTAATCCATAATGGTGTTACTCCTACTCCACAGGGAACCGGAACTCCTTATGCGTTACAAACGAACTTCCAGAACAATTTTAACCCGGATCCCACTGCCAAGAATAGTCCCGAGTCAATTTTTGCGGCGCAGATGTCTGTAAATGACGGTTCTGGTCCTGCCGGCGGAAAAGCTTATGGCGACAACCTGAACTTCCCTTATGGCGGCGGCCCTGGTGCCTGCTGTGGCTTTTTCAATCCTCAGCAAGACCTGGTTGATGCCTTTAAAACGGATGCTGGCGGGTTGCCTCTTCTTGATGGTTCATGGCAAGCTGCACCCCACGTGAGTGATCCTACCACTCCATATGCAGGTAACCTTGATCCCCGTGTAGACTGGACGGCAGGCAGGGCAGGAATTCCTTATCTTGACTGGGGTCCTCATCCGGGAGACGTGTGGATTCGCAGCCCGGCAGATGATGGCCACTTCAGCCCGAAAAAAAATGTGTATGCAAAGGCACAACAGGGCAAGCTTTCCGATGTGAGCACGAACTGGGCTAACGTCGAACTTGATGCTAATAATGTTAATCTCATGCGTTTGTCCGATGTGCTTCTAATGGATGCTGAATGCCAGGTTTTAGGCTCAACACCAAATCTGGTTCAGGCAGAGGCTTATGTGAACATGGTCAGGACACGCGCGGGCAGCGCGACCGGAATGGTAACCAGTGGAGGTTTTAATGCCGGGAGCTGGACTTATTCAGGAGGAACCCCATCCGACAAGTATTCAGTGTCTCCTTATCCTGGGGGATACTTCACTGACGGGACAACGGCCATGAAAGCCATTATCATGGAAAGAAGGCTTGAACTGGGTATGGAAGGTCATCGTTTCTTTGACCTCGTCAGATGGCAGGTTGGAAACCCCATATATCCGGCAGCAGGTTACATGACAACCACGCTGAACCAGATGGCCAGTGTCGAAGGCGTGCTTCACCCTGCACAATATGCCGGCATCACGTTTACAGCGGGTAAGAGCGAATATAATCCTATTCCGATCGACCAGATTGACCAGGAAAATTCCGGTGGTAAAGTGGTTTTGAAACAGATACCAGGATATTAAATTCGATCGGCAACGAATTACGATAACAAAAGGGGCAGAGTTTAACTCTGCCTCTTTTCTTTAACCAAATTTAAGCGCGGCCATTTTGCATATCTGCTTATTTTTGGCCCTTTCCTTTTATTCCGGCCAAACGCACTTCATGTTCTCAATCAGAAAAACCCGTGTAGTTCCGGTTCTCGCCGGTGCAATCTTACTGCTGATCTCCTGCGGTCGCAGGCATACCCTTTTCCAGCAGATTTCGTCTGACCAGTCAGGTGTTCATTTTAATAACCAGATCGTCGAAAATGACTCGGTTAACCCCTTTGACCTGACCAATATATACAATGGCGGCGGCGTCGGCATCGGCGATTTCAATGGTGACGGTTTACAGGATATTTATTTTACGGGGAATCAGGTTCCCTGCAAGCTTTATCTAAACAGGGGAAATTTTAAGTTCGACGACGTTACTGCTGAAGCGGGCGTCGCCGGGGCAGGGGAATGGTGCCGCGGGGTCGCCGTCGTGGACATCAATAATGACGGCAGGCCGGATATCTATGTTTGCGCCACGATAAAATCCGATCCCAACCTGCGCCGGAATCTCCTGTATATAAACCAGGGGTTGGATAAGAATGGTGTCCCGCAATTTAAAGAAATGGCCAAAGAGTATGGCCTGGGCGATACGCTGTACTCAACCATGGCGGAGTTTTTTGATTATGACAATGATGGCGATCTGGACATGTATTTGACCGTTAACGAGATTCCAAAGGGCTATAACGCCGGCCTTTACCGGCCGATCATTACGGATGGATCGTTTCCCAGCACAGGCAAACTTTTCCGGAACGACTGGAATGATTCACTCAAGCACCCGGTATTTACCGACGTGTCAAAGCAGGCCGGCATAACCTACGAGGGGTTCGGTCATGATGCAACGATTGTGGATGTCAATCAGGACGGATGGAAGGATATTTATGTCAGTAACGATTTTGTCGGTGACGATATCCTGTATATCAACAACCATGATGGAACCTTTACCAACAAAGTCAAATCCTATTTCAAACATACTTCGGCCAATGGCATGGGGCAGGACTTTGAAGACATCAATAATGACGGGCTGATGGACCTGGTCGAGCTGGATATGGATCCCGCCGACAATTACCGGAAAAAGCTATTTCTGAACTCGAATAATTATCTCAACTACCAAAACTCTGACCGCTTCGGATATCAGTACCAGTATGTCCGCAACAGTCTTCAGCTTAACCAGGGTCGCCGCGTCAACGCGATGGATTCGGTCGGCGATCCGATTTTCAGCGAAATCAGTTTCTTAAGTGGCGTGGCTGAAACCGACTGGAGCTGGACGCCAATGGTTGCCGATTTTAACAACGACGGCTATCGCGACATCATCATCACCAGCGGGTTTCCCAAAGACATCACTGACCATGACTTTATCAATTTTCACAAGCAGGCCATGTACCTGGCCAGCAAGCAGTTGATCCTGTCCCAAATACCGCAGGTTAAAATTCACAGTTCCGCCTTCTGCAATAATGGGGATCTTACTTTCAAAGATGTCTCCGCAGACTGGGGCCTGACCATTCCTGCGTTTTCTAACGGGGCCGCCTATGCGGACCTGGATAATGACGGCGACATGGATCTCGTCATCAACAATATTAATGACGAGGCGATGATTCTGCGCAATACCAGCCGCGAGCAGAATACGGAAAACAGTCATTATCTGCAAATCAAGCTGGAAGGGGACGGGAAGAACCGGGACGGTTTTGGCGCGATAATCGAACTGCACTATGATCGTGGAAAGCAGCAGGTTTATGAATATAGCCCCTATCGCGGTTATCTTTCAACCATCCAGGATATCGCGCATTTCGGCCTTGGAAATTTAACCACTGTAGACAGCGTCATTGTTAAGTGGCCAAATAAAAAAATGCAATTGCTGAAGAATGTGAAGTGCGACCAGGTATTAAAGGTTAATATCCGTGACGCCAATGATCACTTCGACTTCCCTGGCTATACCGTTGCGTCCGCTACGCTTTTCAAAGAAGTCAGCGACTCGCTGCATGTGCAATACGAACATTCAGAAAACGACTTCATCGATTTTAATATTCAAAAACTCCTTCCGCATAAGTTTTCCGAATACGGTCCCGCGGTCGCCGTTGGCGACATTGACGGAAATGGCCTTGAAGATTTTGTTGTAGGCGGCTCCTCGGGTTACAGCGCACAGTTATTCCTTCAACAGCCAAATGGTAAATTCAAACAGCGGCCATTGATGAGTGGTCTCCAGGCGAGCCGCAAATTGGCCGATGATGAAGGAATTTTGCTCTTTGACGCCGACGGTGATGGCGATCTTGACCTCTATATCTGTAGTGGCGGATATGAAAACCAGGCTGGCAGCGAAGCTTACCAGGACCGGCTCTATGTTAATGACGGCAAGGGAAATTTTACCTTGGATTCGGCTGCGCTTCCCCGGAATTTCACGAGCAAATTTTGCGTCCGTGCGGCGGATTTTGACCATGATGGCGACCTTGACCTTTTCGTTTCCGGGCGGGTGGAACCGGGCAAATACCCACAGCCGGTGTCAAGTTTCATTTTGCGAAATGACTCTAAGAACGGCCACATTAAGTTCACGGATGTCACCAATGAAGTGGCTAAAGATCTAAACAATATCGGTATGGTCTGCGACGCGATCTGGACCGATTTTGACAACGACGGGTGGCCGGATCTCGTGCTGGCCGGGGAATGGATGCCGATTACTTTTTTGCACAACGACAAAGGGAAATTCTCGAATATAACGCCATCAACAGGAATTGCCGGCCACACAGGTTGGTGGAATACCATCGTTGCCGGGGACTTTGATAATGATGGCGACATCGACTATATCGTGGGAAACCTGGGTCGAAATTCATTTTACAGGGCCAGCGCAGCCTACCCTGTTCGCGTTTATGGAAAAGACTTCGATAACAACGGCGTCTATGACATGATCACCTCATTGTACCTTCCCGATAAAGACGGCGAGAAAAAGGAATTCCCTTCGGAGTCGCGCGACGATTTGCTGAAACAGAT
>JAJPJP010000132.1 GCA_021324175.1 Chitinophagia bacterium | reverse complement strand
TTCTCGCTGGCGCACAACAATTACGGATCGTAGATTTTGCGATCTTCGGAGGAAGCGCCACGCTGCCGGCTGGTGCTAGCTTGCCACCAGCCCCTGGGCTGGCTGCACAGCTTGGTTCTTCGACCACGATCGTAGGCGGAGCCATCGGTAGTTACCTGCTAGTCACAACTACCGGTAATTCGAGCATTACCGGAAATATATATAGTAACGGCACGGTAATACTGGCTAACGGCAATACCATCAGTGGCCGCATTGCTGCTGCCAATGCCGCTTCTGCGGCGGGCACTATTTTAACCGTAGGTTCCAATGCCTCGATCGGTGGCAATATCGATGTCAAAGGAAATATTATAATCGGCGGCGGCGTTGTCTCCGGCCAGGTAACTCATCCCGCAGGAACAAGTTATTCCGGGCCGGCTCCCAGCAAAGGGAATGTCACGGGGACTCCATCGCTGCCCATCATGCCCGTGCTGCCCTCGATCACTACTTTCCCTGCCAAAGGAACAACCAATATCACCACCACCACCACGCTACAGCCCAACCAGTCTTACGGCAACATGACCCTGACCGGCAACAGCACGGTCACTTTCTCGGGTCCGGGCGTATACACTTTTGCCTCTATTCAAAACTCAGGCAATACCAACAGTTTTGTATTCGATTTCAAAAACGCCGCTTCCGGCAATTTCTACATTTATATTTATGGCGACGTCAACCTGAATAAAGTGAGTGCCAGTACTGTCAACGGAGGTGATCCTACCCGGATATTTGCTGAGACACACGGAACAGGGAGTACGTCTTCCAATGGCAGTACTGCATGGACGATTGGCAATGGCTCAGCGGGCAGTAGTGGGACCAAATGGTTGGGCACGGTTTGGGCTCCCTATGGTGCCATCAGCGTTGGTTCCGGCACGGGCTCGTCGAGTCTTACCGGCGCGCTGTGGAGCGCGACACAGGTCACTATCCAAAGTGGGGTGACCTTGAATTTCGCTCCTTTCCCGGTATGCACCACGCCCAATGCGAATGCCGGTCCCGATATGCAGCTCAGTTGCACGGTCAGCTCGGTGAACCTGCAGGGATCATCAACGACTTCCACTGTACCGGGCATCCAATACAGTTGGACCGCATTAAACGGAGGCAATATCAGTTCCGGCGCTAGTACGCTGACGCCCACGGTGAACCATGTGGGGACCTATGTCCTGACAGTCACCAACCCGGACGGCGGATGTTTTGCTACTGATACGGCCATTGTCACTTTTATCAACTGCATTCTCCCGTATTATCCTCCTGCACCCATCGGCAAGGTCGACAGCCTGATCGGCTCCGAACTGACATCACTTTACAAAAATTTCCCCAATGTAACAGACTCCGCCAAAACCATCTTTTTGCTGGCAGGTGACAGTGTCTGGATTGATGTGATTGCGCTGAATGGTCAGTACCAAAACGTGCTCACCTTGCTCCAGGGACCAAACTATGGACTGACCAATATTATTAGTAACGGCCCGAATAGCCTGATCATTACGGGCAAATACCCGATTGCCAATCTGTCGAAACTGAATCAGCTGACCAACCTGATCGATTATTGCCGCCCCTTGTTTCCGGCAGTGAATAACGAGGGCATAGCCATGACGCAGGGAGATCTGGCCATGCGAACCGATTTTGTACGCAATGGTTATCATTTGAACGGAGACAGCGTGATGGTCGGCGTACTCTCGAGCAGCTATAATACGCTGCCCGGCAACCCCGCAGCCGTCGACGTACAAAATGGAGATCTGCCCGGACCCGGGAACCCCAATCCTTTGTACCAGACGCCTGTCCAGGTGCTGGAGGAATACCCCTTCGGCCAGTCTAACGACGAAGGTCGGGCCATGCTGCAGATCGTCCATGACATTGCTCCCAAGGCGAAGCTGGCCTTTCGGACCGGAACGATAACGCCTGGCGATATGGCGCTAGGGATCGCGCAGTTGCAGCAGGCGGGATGCAATGTGCTGGTGGATGATGTGACATTTATCACCGAGCCCTTCCTCACGGACGGTGTCATCTCACAGGCCGTCGATACTGCCGCGGCACATGGAGTAGCTTATTTCACGGCGGCAGGCAACTTCGCAAACAATTCTTACCAGGGGACCTATACTTCGGCTCCAGCACCTGCCTCCATACTTAGCTTTTGTCCAGCCTGTACCGCCGATAATTTTGGCGGCAGTATTTATCAGAAAATCACTTTGACGCCGGGGATATACACGATCGTGTTGCAGTGGCAGGATAGTATCTATTCACTCGGGCAGACAGGCACCGGTACCCAGAATGACCTGGATATTTATTTGACCGATACGACCGGGGCAACGTTGTTTGGCTTTAACAGGAATAATATAGGCGGGGACCCGATTGAAGTGCTGCCATTTACTGTTACCGCCAATACTTCCACCAATATCATGATCGTCCGGGCTGCAGGTTCGAGCAATGTCACCTTAAAATATGTCATTTTCCGTGGCAACGCCACCATCAGCAATTACAACGGATCTTCAACAGTAGTTGGACAAGCCAATGCGACAGGTGCCATGACGGTTGGTGCTGACCGTTATACCAAGACTCCTGTTTTTGGCGTGAACCCGCCGCAAACCGAGACCTTCTCCTCATTTGGGGGAACGCCGGCCAACGGCGTAGTGAGAAATAAACCGGACTTTACCGCGCCCGATGGCGTGAACACGACGGTTAATTTCGGGTCGATCGATCTGGAAGGCGACGGTTTACCCAATTTCTTTGGGACCTCCTGCGCCGCACCGCACGCAGCAGCCCTTGCAGCTTTACTCAAACAGGCCAAATTACGATACTATAATGGCCAGGTGCTCAGCCCATCGGATATCCGTACTCTGTTGCAACAAACAGCGCTCAACCCGGCGGGATTTGACTTCGTCAACGGTTACGGCTTCCTGCGGGCGGATTCGGCGATCCAACGCCTCGCTGCTGCAAGCCCCTCGCTGATCAAGCTGGTTGTTCCGGCTGGAGTAACTCCGGGCCTGGACACATTCACTGTGACGGTCAAAGGAAATTATTTAAGCAAGAATACGCAAGTATGGTTCAGGGGTCAGCCGATTCAGACCACGATCGTCAATGACAGTATTGCAACCGCCCCAATCCCGGTGTTCGCGGGGAACCCGGCCATACAAGCGTATACGCCACCGAAAACGCCTGCCGGTACCGACGGAGGCCTGTCCAACGCCATTTCGTTCTTTACCATTGTAAAAAAGACCGTAAAGATTACAGCCAACAACGTGGCCAAAAAATATGGCGAACAGATTCCTGCCTTCAGTTCTACCATTACGGTCAATGACACTTTGCTGGCAACTTATCTGGCAAACAATAATCTCACCGCCAGGCAGGTCGGTGTGGACTCGATCTATTACCGCACCACGGCCAACAACCTAAGCAATGTCAACCAGTATATCATCATGCCATCCACCCGCATTTTTGACACAGTGCACAATGCCGGAGATGCAGCCATTCTGGAACTCTATACCTTCGATTCGGTTGCAGGGGTATTAAACGTTACCCCGATGCCGCTGGTGATCACGCCACGGGATACGGCCCTAGGCTATGGGCAAAAAATCGGGACGATACATTTCAACTACAGCTATGATAACAGCCATATCGCTGACACCAGTCAGCTGGGTTTCTTAAATGCCCTGAAGTCATCTTACGAAGGAGCCATTATTGATACCGCCTATGTCCTTGTCAGTGACACGGCCGTGATCAACGGCAGAGTGATCGATTCGGCAGATTTATTATCGTTGGCTGTACTGATGAGCTCCAAGTGTATGTTAAGCTCCAAAGTGATGCTGAGTAACCAGAACGTTTCTGACGGGAGCCTTGTCACTGTCTCACCGGCGTCCATTTTCAATTACGAGATAAGTCCCGGAAGTGCCCAAATCGTCAACTCCAAATGCATGCTCAGTTCCAAAGTGATGCTCAGCGGCCAGGCAGTTGTCAACTCCGAACCGGTGATCAATAATACCGCTTTGGTCAACAGTGCAACGGTTGACAGTGCGACCAATAGCAACACGGCGATCATTATCGATTCAAGCGATGTGGGACCAAACGACGTCAGCTTGTCGCCGCTCAACCCGATCAACTTGATTACTGGCATCGGTGCCGGCCACCATTATATTGTTCCAGCCGCATTCCTGTCCGCTAACTTCAACGTTACCTATAGCCTGGGTCACCTGAATATCAACCCTGCCGTGCTGACGATCAAGACGGACAATAAGGCGATTAAATACGGGGCAGTTTTCCCAGCGTTTACTTCGCATATGTCCGGGTTCCAATACCAGGATGATTCGGTGGAGGTGGTAAGCGCTGCAACCAGCTTTGCGGTGACCAATAGTTCTAACCAGGTCGTGCCCGGACCGGTCGTGGGTGCAGGGAGCTATAGCATTGTGCCTTCTGTTCAGCTCATCGTTCCGCCCAACTACACCACGACTTATGTACCAGGTACATTAACGGTGAGCCCGGATACGCTCCAAGTAAGGGCCAATGATCAAGTGATTTACCAGGGAGCTGCCCTGCCTAAATTGACTGCTACTTACACAGGTTTTGTGAACGGTGATTCCGGCAAAGCGATCATTTCAGGGCCGGTATTTACGGTGACACCAGCATATAAGCTTGCCGCAGGCGTCTATACCATCACGCCTTCTGCGCTTACCCTGGCAGCCCCGGGTAACTATATGATTTCCTATCTGAACGGGACTTTATACGTCGATCCTTCCGGGGATGGGGATGGGGACGCGGACGATATTGTAAACCCAGGCCTGGTTTGTGTCGACACGCTGATTGGCGGCCCGGCAGGCTTGAAATATGTGGCTCATTTCTCTTATAAGAACCCCTACAGTACGCCGGTCTATGTCCCGATTGGTACCAATAATTACATCAGCGCGACGGGGAATTACAATGGCGTGCAGCCGCAACTGTTCAACCCTGGCACGTTTTATTTCGATATTGATTTTGATGGTAAGAAGATAACCTGGAACCTGATTACCATCCCCGCTAGCCAAAGGACCGCGGCTACAGTGAGTGCAAGCTCCACTTCGACAAGATGCCCCAAGGGCTTTGTTGATCCTGCGAGCGCCACGACGACAAACGCATCCACGGTGGGGGACGCTGTAACCAATGACATACAAACCGTGTTGCCTCCTTTCGGAGCCTATCCCAACCCGGTGCGTGACAGGCTAACCATCTCGTTTGGCAAGCTGACATCGGTGACCGCTCAGGATATCCAGATGTATGACCTGACAGGCAAACAATTATCTATCGCAAGGCCGGTGAGCATATCGGCTGGCAGTGCCACCCTCAACCTGGGCAACCTGCTGCCGGGCATGTACTTTATCCGCATCCGGATAAACGAAGAATATAAGATTGTGAAGATTGTCAAGTTGTAAAAAGAGGCATAACTAATAAACTATAAATGGGGAGTATGATTATTCCCCATTTTTATTGCGGGGTCCAACCTAGGTAGTCGGCGCTGAATTAAAATGTTCAGCAAACCGCATATTCAAATCTTGGTCGACAGAGCCGTTGAGGAACCGAATTTCGATTTGATCGTTAAGCTGTCCCCAGCAAGCAGATGCCTGGATCAACCCCTCCCAGTCATCCAGGACAATTAATAATAGGTCCATGATAACTTAAAATTATCGTCTTCTCAAGGTAAACGGTAACAAGGCAATCACAGAAATATAACATTGCTGAAATTTGGATAGCATCTGGAATAAGGGCTACCTTTAATGTCCACTTCTGAAATCCACTCTTTCTCTTTTTGCCAATACATTTTCTTCATCCTAAAATTTATGTTTATGGAAAACATCGTGGTCGTATTTAAGGCCCCAGGATTTACGTCAAAGGACTATGACAAGGTATGGGACGATCTTAAAGCAGCAGGACAATCAACTCCCAAAGGGCTGCTTTCTCATGTCGGGTTCGCACATCCAGATGGGGATTGGATGGTCGTCGATGTCTGGGAATCCGCGGAAGCATTTGGTGACTTCGGCAAAACGCTACTCCCAATCCTTCAGGGAACTGGTGTAAACGTGCCCCAGCCTACAGTTGTTCCCGCTCATTATTTCTACCAAGCGCAGACAGAATCGGCTATGGCTTAGAAATTTAAATGCCAGGGCGGAATACCAGAAAGTATTTCGCCTTGGCAAATAAACATCGATCAGGGTTTCATCGCGACGACAATTGTTTGTTTAACCCGCCGAGTTCTTTCGCAGAAACAGAGAATTCTTACTTTTCTTTAATTGTCTTCACCCAATCTGTATACATTGTTTCCTCCGGCACGTCGGTCGGACTTTCGAAATCCAGCCGATAACCATCTTGGTCATTAAGGCATACTACCCACATATTGTTACCTACAAAAGGCTCTTTCATCTCAATTCCTTGTGCCGAGAATTCATGATATAGTGCAAGCGCATCCTTGCATTGAAAACAGATTGAAATACCTTTTCCTTTTTCCACTCCATCGAATTGTTCCTTTTTGCGTGGTTCTTGCAGCATTAACGAAACGCCATCGCGTTGCAACCAGCACCATTCGATTTTGCCACGCGGCGTCCACTGATTCATTAATTTGAAACCAAGTTTCTCGACATAAAACTTCAGAGAAATTTCCATTTCCATTACCATAAAAAACGGAACGGCGAGCTGAATGTTGGGAGGGGTGTCCATATGGAAAAGTGTTTTGGTATTTAAACTAAACTCCTTGTGTTAAAATTGAATTGCAGTCATGATACCGACATTACTATTTATTCTTTTTCAGCCAGTCGATATAGTAATTGAACACCGGATTGAAAAGTGGTCTATCGAGACCAGCCCAGTTAACTCCATAATGGTCAATTTCAAGCAAAACGTCTGAATTTGCGGGGTCTATAATTTTGAAATAAAATTTAAACCCATAGCGTCCAATTTGCTCTGCATTCGCTTCACAAATTAAAAAATTCCCGATTTCTTTTTGCAATCTGAACAGGCCGATGTTATCCGAAATGTTCGCGACTTTTTCTGCCAGGTTGTTTCTGACAACATATTGCTCCATCTCATCTTTGGTTTTAACTTCCATATAGCCACTGATATTTTTAAGCGTTCCTGCAACATATTGTGTATACCTATTCGTTACGCCTGAATTTTTTAGAAATAGAAAATGATAGGAGCTGTCGATTTTTAGTGACTTGTCCATTATGACTTCGGAGGAAGACAAATGCGTGCTGGTAGGCAATTTCCCTTCTTCATTTAATTCATGTACTTGAAGCGTTGGGCTGCAAGCAAAAGATAAGATAGCGGCAAAGGTTGTAATGGATAAATAAATGGATCGCATATACTATGAAATTTGGCTGTTTGGTCTAGGAGAAGTTATCAGATTCGACCGCAAATAAATTTATGGACTTTAGGGTACGTTTTAGACGAACAGGTTGTCTCATTGAAAACTTTAACGTTGGATTTTTAATAGGTCGTTAAGCACCTGGGCTTGTAGAATACGATCGGAGCGTCGCTCATCAGGATCCATCCACCACTAGCCACTTCGTTATTTCCGTCTGTTACCCATTGAACCATTTCAACCGCTCAATTGAGGTTTTGCCGCATGTCAGACAGTAATAAATTGGGAGCTAAGAATTCTGTTTTCAATGATATAAATCCAGCGTTCAGCCGTTTGTCTCGTCGGTAAACAAGTATGTTCGGGGTGAAGGGGTTACCTGGTAACGAGCGACGGAGCCTCGGATATATTTGGAATCAATAAAAAAGGCCCACGCATCACCGGGGGCCCTAAAATGAAACGTACCCTATTATCTAACTACTATTTTTGTACTGAAGATTTACCACTCTGCTGATCCGTCACGCGAGGAAATACATCCCAGCTTTCAAATCCGTGAGCGAATTGTTTGTAGACGATGTCTGGTTTAATGGGCGTTTTTCGCATTAACAAGAGAGTTAGGTTTGAATTCGCATTGTTTGATCAAACTATGCTCGTAATTGCTTCAAAAACAGGATATTCCGCGGGCTAAAATTTCTCAATTCAAGCCTATTCCGCTCCCAGGCTCTTGACTGGATTTGCCAGCGCCGCGCGAACCGACTGATAGCTTATGGTCAAAAGCGTGATCAGGATTACTGATAATGCGGCTACACCGAAAATTAAAGCGCTCAAATGTATCCGGTAAGCAAAGCCTTGTAACCATTCATTCATAGCCCACCAAGACAAAGGAAAAGATATCAGCATGGAGATAAGGATAAGCCGCAAGAAATCCTTTGACAACATAAAGACTACGTCGCTGACGGATGCCCCGACGACCTTCCGGACAGCCATTTCTTTTTGTCTTCTCTGAGCTGTAAATGCCGCGAGGCCAAAAAGCCCGAGGCAGGAAATCAGGATGGCGAGGACTGCAAATATCTTGGAAAGAATGCTGATCCTTGTTTCGGTGAGATATTGTTTTTGATAACTCTCATCAAGAAAATTATAATCAAAGGGGAAACCCGGATTGTAGGATTGGTATAGACGCTGAATCGCGGCAATTGTTTCTCCCTGGTTCTCGGCTTTAATTCGCACCATCATCTTATCCCATGGACTGCCACCGGTTTCCAAAATCATGAATGCGGGCTTAACCGGTTCATGCAATGATTCAAAATGGAAATCCTTAACGATGCCAATAATCTGGCGGGGCTGATCGGCATACGTGATCGTCTGACCTACTGGGATTTTCAGGTTCATCATTTGGATCGCTGCCTGGTTCAAAATGATCGTCGGATGAGCCGTATCTGCAAAGGCTCTGGAAAAGGCCCTTCCTTCGGCCATCTGCATGCCCATGGTTTCAATAAAATCGTATCCGACTCCAAAACCCTCGACATAATCGGACTCGTTTGGATTTTTTCCCGGCCAGCTTAGCGCGTAATCGCCGTAATTCCTTCCGACCATCGCATGCCATGTATAGCTGGCGTTGACCACGTTGGGTATCCGCTTCAGGTCTTCAACAAAAGTTCCTTCCGAAGTCGTGATTTTTCCCTCAGCGTAAAACCGAAGTATATTGTCTTTGTCGTAACCCGGTTTTGTCTTTTGGATAAACTGGATCTGTTCATTGACAACAATGACGGAAATAATCAGTATGGCCGACAAAGCGAATTGAAAAATGACCAGGCCTTTTCGCGAGAAGACTTCCGCCAGCGAAGACTGAAATTTTCCTTTTAGAATACTGACTGGCTTGAACCCCGAAAGATAAAATGCCGGATAACTTCCCGAAAGAAGACCGGTTATTAAAGCAATCCCGAATAATACAAACACATTGTGCAAATCAAAATTCAGCTGTATTTCCTTTCCTGTAATTTGATTGAAGGCTGGGAGAAAAACCCATGCGACCAAAATCGCAATCAGCAACGCCATGAAGCAAAGAATGATCGATTCTGTGATGAATTGAATGATTAGCTGCGCGCGGCTTGCTCCCACGACCTTCTTAATGCCAACTTCCTTCATTCTCTTGGAGGCTTTCGCCGTGGACAGGTTCATGAAATTGATGCAGGCAATCGAAAGAATAAAGAGGGCTATGAGGGAAAATAGCCGGACGTATTCCATCTTTCCACCTACGCGAGACCCATGGCTAAACGTATTAGCCAGGTAACTGTCGGCAAAGGGCATGGCGAACGCGGTCCGCGTGGTGTCACTCGTATTTTCCGTTACAATGCCGGCAATTCGCTTATTGAAATCGCTGATATTCGTTCCTTTTTTCAACAGCACGAAATTGTGCGGCCCCGTGTTATTCCAGCTTTTCACCCATGGATAAGCATCCTTCATATATTCAAAAGACAGGACAAAGTCGAATTGCTGCGAGGAATGCAAATTTGGTTCTTCAAATACCCCCGACACAAAAAAATCACGTTCGTGCTGGAAGCGGATCGCCTTTCCAAGCAGCCCCTGTGTTGTCCCGAATAATCTATTCGCCAGCTCATCCGATATGGCAATTGATCTTTTATCGCCCAGTATACTGTCTTTGTCTCCGGCGAGAAGCTTAAATGAAAAAATGTTGAAATAATCCTTGCCCGCATATTGCCCGTATGCCTTAATATCTTTCTCGTTGGCCGAGAGCGTAAATTTCTGAAACCACTCATGTGGGGCGAGTGCGGCGGCATATTCTATTTCGGGCATTCTTGCCTTCAAAACTTCGCCAAGCATTCCGGAAGATTCATCTGATACCGGGCTCTGACCGGGTACCTTTCTATGCTCCATCAACTGGTAAATCCGGTCATCGTTTGCGAAAAACTTGTCGACGCTGATTTCGTCATTTACCCAGAGCCAGATAAGCAGCGTGCATGCGAGTCCTGCAGTGAGACCCAGCATATTCAGCAGGGTAAATTGCCGATCCTTCATCATGTTGCGCCATGCGATTTTGAAATAATTTCTAAGCATATATGTTGATTTACTCAGTTCTCAATTTATTGACTGGGTTAGCGATTGCCGCTTTAATCACATGAAAACTGACAGTCAGCAGCGTGATCAGCAACACGCCAAAGCCCGTGACCGCGAAGATCCACCAGGATAAGTTGGTCCTGTACTCGTATCCGTCAAGCCAGTTATGCGCGGCACAGTAGGCAATTGGTAGGGCGATAAGCGCGGCAATCAGAACAACCATCAGAAAGTCCTGCGTGAGTAATCGCCATATACCGTAGGCCGAAGCGCCCAATACTTTTCGAATGCCGATCTCTTTCGCCCGCTGTTCGGCTACAAAAGACGCCATTCCAAAAATGCCCAGGCAAGATATCAGGATAGCCAGCATCGCAAAAGCGCTTGAGAGTGTACCAATGCGTTGTTCGGAAGCAAAAAGGTGAGCATATTCATCGTCAACAAATGTATATTCAAAAGGAGAGGAGGGGTTCAGCTGTTTGAATATCCGCTCAATCTTGCCGATCGCCCGTGACGGGCTCAATAGCGGATTCAATCTGATCGTGATGTTCGGTCCTATATCAGGCGCCATGAAAAACAATCCGTGCTGAACGGCTTTGTAAGGGGATCCCTTCACCATGTCTTTGATCACTCCGACCACAGTAAATAGTTTGCCATTCCACCTGAGATTTTTGCCAACAGGATGCCGCAGTCCCGTGTACATGACCGCTGCTTCATTCAGGATAACACCCAATTTGTCGCTGGCGAGATCTCGGGAAAAATCACGCCCTTCCACAAATTGCCATCCAACAGCTTTGCCATAATCAGGCGTTACGGCCGTGAGCGCGAATGACTGATTTTGCACGGTAAGGTCTTTGCCTTCCCATTCGAAATGATCGTCAAAATAATTGTTTTCCGTTGCCGAGCTGGATGACCTGGCCATGGCTACGGCACCACCTGATGACAGCACTTCCTTTTGCAGCAAGTCGTATTTTCCATGAAGATCTGAACTAGTCACTGTTATTTGAATCAGCCCAATTCTATTGTAACCCACCGGCCGGTCTTTCGCTAATTGAATCTGGCGATAGACAACAATGGTTCCGGTAATGATCACCATGGATATGATAAACTGCATTGCCAGCAGGCCTTTTCGCAGTGATGGCGCTGAACCCCCTGCTTTAAATACCCCCTTCAAGACCTTCACCGGTTTGAAAGATGAGATATACAGCGCCGGATAGCTCCCAGCGATGAGGGAAGTCACCAGAATGAATATTGTAGCATACAACCAGAACTGTGGATTTGAATAAGGAAACTTGATATTCTTGCTAGCTATTGAATTGAACCAGGGCAGGCTCAAAACAACAAGAAAAATCCCAAGGAAGGAAGCCAGCAGTACCATCAACAGCGCTTCACTCAGGAACTGCTTCACCAATTGGCTCCGCTGCGATCCCATCGTTTTGCGTACACCGACTTCTTTGGCTCTTCTTCCGGCACGCGCTGTGCTAAGGTTCATAAAATTGATGCAAGCGAGCAACAATACAAAAACGCCGATGATGCCAAAAAGCCGGACTATTTGAATCTGGCCGCCGGCCTGCACACCATTCTTCCATTCAGATCGCAGATGCCAATCTTTCATCGGGTGCAGGAAAAGCTGAACCTTACTCCCGGGAGCCTGGTTAGGATTATCTTTTATTTTTGACCAATAAACGTCCTTAATGACACTTGAAATACGCTCGTCAGACATGCCCGGTTGAACGTCAGCATAAACAAAAAAGCTGCTGTTATTCCATTCATTAAGAATGTGCTTCAGATCGGGGTACATAACGATTAACTCGTCGAATGGGCAAAAAAAGTCGACGCCTGAAAAAGAATTATTGATGGGCAGGTCTTCATATACGCCAATGACTTTCAATGGGTATGCGTTGTCGAGCCTGACAACCTTTCCAACTGGATCCATTTTGCCAAAAAGTGATTGCGCGGCCGAATGGCTTAGGAGGATGGAATTAGGATCAGCAAAGCTGGCTGCTGATCCCCGGATGAACTTCTGCGTAAAAATATGCGTGAAATCTTTATCGGCAAATACGCCTGTAACTGACCGGCGGCTCTCGTTAAAACTTACACCATGACTACTTCTTTCCGACGTAAGCGACACATGTCTGAATAGATCGCTGTAGTTCCTTCTTAGCTCGCCCGCCAGTGGAATGGGAAAGTGGTTATTACCGTCTGCAATATATATGTCGCTTTTTGAAATTTCCTTCCTTGCGATTTGAGCGATCGTTTTATAATTTTTATTGTATGTGTCAAAATTCACTTCATCCCGGATCCACAAGCCAACGAGAAGAACAACGGCAATGCCGACAGCAAACCCGCTGACATTAATGGTCGAGTGAATCCTGTTTTTAACAAGATGACGCCAGGCAGTTTTTACATAGTTTTTGAACATACCACAGTTTTGTAGTTGAATAATATGCCATTCCATCGCCGAGGCGTTACCTACAAATAGAAAACCAATTCTTTAATCTTTTGATAACCAAAGGAGTCGAGTAGTCAGAGGCTTTTGGAGAGTGTCCGATATCGAACTATGGTGTTTGCAATATGATACAAGATAGTCCTATGGGCATGGCCATTCTTGATGAAAAGCAGTGATAAAAAATCCATTCGCATGCGACTTGATATGATGAATTAGCGTCACCGTGCCGATTTCGGTCGGGGAGTGGGCTGTCAAAGATAAGTTCATCTTTCCGCCATTTTTTACAACCGCACACCCGCTGTTCGAAAACAGACATTCGAGTCCATAAGTTCTAAAGGCATCCAACTGTTATTCAAATAGTTGACGATCTGGCATATCATTGGCTGACCTTCAAAAATCGCCAATCACCATGATCCGAAATTTTTTAAAAGTCGCATTGAGAAACTTCAGTCGGCATACGCTATTTACCCTGATCAATATGATCAGCTTAACGATAGGACTGAGCGCAGCACTGGTGATTTATCTGATTATTCACTTTGATTTTACGTTTGACAAATTTCGTAAGGATGGAGACCGTATCTACCGGGTGGTCACCAATTTCGTGTCCCCGGACTACACCGCGTATAATGCCGGTGTCTGCGGGCCGCTGCCATGGGCAGCAAAAAACGAAGTGGCGGGCCTGGCTGGAATCGCTCCTATTTTTACCTTGTCTCAGCCCAATGTCACAATTCCAAATGCGAATAAACCGTCTGCACGATTCAAGGCCCAGGACGATATTGTCCTTGCTGATAGCGATTATTTTAAAATTTTTCAATACAAGTGGCTGGCCGGTTCGTCAAGTGCGGCACTCTCCGTTTCATACCAGGTGGTGCTGACCTCCGACCAGGCTGCAAAATATTTCCCCGGTATAGGTTATGATCAGATGATCGGTCGGACGGTGACCTACGACAACATCCATGCGACGGTGAGTGGAATCGTCGAAACCATCAAAGAAAATACTGATTTTACCTTTCATGATTTTATTTCATATCCGACTGCCTTTTCCAATCCTGCCCTGAAAATGCAGCTGCGCTTGCAAAACTGGGGAGGAGTCAGTCCGGCTTACCAGCTATTTGTCAAATTAGAAAACCAGTCCGCAAATGCACGAATTGCGCAACAATTGAACACGATAGAGAATAGGAATCTTAAGCAAAGAGCGGATGTCAAAGAAGTATTTGCACTGCAGCCGTTGGCGGATATTCATTTTAATCCTAATTACGGAACTTTCGTCGGTGGGCGTGTGGCCGACAAAACGACCATGCTCGAATTGGGCGGCATCGCGCTTTTCCTGCTGTTGCTCGGTTGTATAAACTTTGTCAACCTTGCAACCGCACAGTCGGCTCAGCGGGCCAAAGAAATTGGCATTCGCAAAACGATGGGGAGTAGCCGCAAACAGCTGATTTTTCAGTTTCTCAGTGAGACTTTTCTCATCACGCTGCTTGCCGAGATCGTTTCAATTGCCATACTGCCTGTTGTGCTTAAGCTTTTCGCCGGGTATATTCCGCAAGGCGTACAGGCTGGTATGATGCTGCAGCCCAATATAATTGGTTTCCTCGTTTTGTTATTGGTCATCGTTAGTGTGGCCTCCGGATTTTATCCGGCGCTCATCGTCTCTGGCTACAAGCCGGTTTCAGCCATCAAAAACCAGGCTGGCGAAGGCGGCAGTAAATCACGTAAAGTAATTCTTCGGAAATCGCTCACAGTGACCCAGTTTGCCATTGCACAATTTTTTATCATGTCAACCATCCTGGTGGCTAAGCAGATCAATTATGCCATTCACAAGGATCTCGGTTTTAAAAAAGATGCCATCGTGATCGTCAACTCACCGATGAAAAACAGGCAGGCAAATCTGAACCGGGAACTGCTGGACAAATTCAGGTCTATTCCGCAGATTGAATTGGTAAGCATGGGTCTTGACGCACCTTCATCTGATAATTCGCAGTCAACCGAAGGATCATTTAGTGACGGGAAAAAGGAGGTCAAGATTGACAACCTGGGTTACAAAGTCGGCGATGAGAACTATATCAAAGTCTACCACATCAAATTGCTGGCAGGCAGGAACCTGGTGGCATCCGATACGTCGAAGGCTTTCCTGATCAATCATACCCTGGCAAAGCTAATGGGCTTCAAAGATCCACATGATGCGGTAGGAAAAGAGATCAGAAACTACCAGGGCAATCAGAATATGCAGATCGTCGGGGTAGTCAGCGACTTTAATCAGGAATCGATTCATGAAGCAATAGCGCCGCTGGCAATCCTGAACAGCACCGATTACAATTATATGGGCACCTTTCATGTTGCCCTGAGACCAGAGACGGTAACTGGAGGGGATTGGAAGGCGGCGATTGCATCGATGAAGAAGGCCTGGAAGCAGGTTTATCCCAATGACGATTTCGACTACCAGTTTTTCGATGAAAGTATTGCAAGGCTATATGCCAGTGAGCAAAAAACCGCAGCCCTACTCGACTGGGCGACAGGA
Source organism: Chitinophagia bacterium (assembly GCA_021324175.1). Classification (GTDB taxonomy): domain Bacteria; phylum Bacteroidota; class Bacteroidia; order Chitinophagales; family Chitinophagaceae; genus Puia. The sequence continues at coordinate 13,954 of JAJPJP010000132.1, read as the reverse complement.
TTGTCGATCTTGATCAGCTGCCTGGGATTACTTGGGCTAGCTATATATACAACCAACCAGCGAACCAAAGAGATCGGCGTGCGCAAAGTATTGGGCGCTACAGTCGGCCAGATCGTTGTCTTGCTTTCAAAGGAAATGGCATGCTTGATCTTACTGGCTTTTGTGATCATCAGCCCTTTAGCCTGGTGGGCCATGAATCATTGGATACAGGACTATGCCGACCGCACTTCAATAAGCTGGTGGATATTTGCATTGAGTGGTGGCGGAATGTTGCTGACAGCCTTGTTTACATCGGGTTTTCAGACCGTTAAAGCGGCCTTGTCTAACCCTGTCAACACCCTAAAGTCGGAGTAACGATTCAAACATTTAAACCCAATGCTCAGAAATTATTTTAAAATCGCCTGGCGAAACATCTACCGCCGTAAGCTGGTAAGCGTCATCAATATCGTCGGTCTCTCATTCGGGATCAGCGCATGCCTGGTCATCTTTCTGATCACGAAATTTGAATTAAGCTATGACAAGTTTCACCCCGGCCTCGACCGCATCTACAGGATCACAGGGACCATCCATATGGATGGAACGACGCTGGCAAAATTTTCCGGCAAGAGAGAATCCTCCTGTGGTTGCGCACCTGTGCCGGCGGCCGACGCGCTCAGGCAGGAGGTAACAGGGTTCGAATCGGTCGCTGGCTTTTATATCTACGATGCCGACGTGAAGGCGCCCCAATTTCAGGGCCCGAAATTTTTCTTTAGACCGAAACCCGGAACGGCGCATCCGATTGTCTTTGCGCAACCTGAATATTTTAATATCCTGAAATATCAATGGCTGGCCGGTGATTCTCAAAACGCGCTCAAGGAGCCCTACAACGTGGTACTTACAGCATCAGAAGCCTCGAGATATTTTGGACAGATACAACCACAAGACGTGATAGGCAAGACACTCATCTATGATGACTCAATACAGTTCTCCGTCTCGGGCATTGTGCAGGACTGGGCCGGCAAAAGCGATTTTGATTTCAAAGATTTCCTTTCATGGTCGACGATTACCAGCAGCAATTATCTGAAAGAACGCGTTAGTTATACGGAATGGGGCGGCTGGCCATCGGAAAGTGAAGTATTCGTGAAACTGGCGCCAAATACCAACCTCGGGACCCTAAACACCCAGCTCGTCGGGTTTGCCAAAAAGCATGCGAAGCCCACAATGTTCAAACCGTCGTTGGGTCTTCAAAGGTTATCTGACGTTCATTTCAATCCGGTAATATCAGATGCAACGATCCGAAAAGCAAGTTTACCGGTTCTATTCGGCTTGATGGCCATCGCGGCTTTCATTCTTGTAATCGCAGCAATCAATTTCATCAACCTCGCAACAGCGCAATCCCTGCAAAGAGCAAAGGAAATTGGGATACGAAAAGTTCTCGGGAGCAGCCGAAGAAAACTGGTTATTCAATTCCTTTCAGAAACTTCGCTACTGGCGACCGGGGCCGTGATCCTCTCGATATTAATGATAAATCCACTGCTAAGCCTTCTTTATTCGATCATTCCGCAAGGCGTCACCTTCAAACCCACTGAGACCGGCACCATCATTTTCCTGACGATCCTGACGATCCTGACCTCATTGTTGGCGGGATTCTATCCGTCTAAGGTTTTGTCCTCTTTTCTGCCGGCACTTAGCCTGAAAGGTCAGGTATCATCTTCAGCTAAAAAGGGATATTTGCGCAGGTCCCTGCTTGTATTCCAATTCACGGTTTCTTTATTGTTCATTATCGGCACCATCGTCGTCGCGAACCAGATCCACTTTATGCTGAATGCGGACTTGGGATTCAACAAAGATGCCATCATCAATATCAAAACGGACGAAACCGAGCCACTATCAAATCGCGATCATTTCGTGCAGAATCTAAAAGCGCTGCCTGGCGTTGCAATGGTGAGCATATCGCAGAATACTCCTTCGTCCGACCGGCAAAGCGGCACTTTCATCAATAAAAAAGGCCAGGATGTCCAGGGCGCGCAGCATATCATGGCCGATGAAAACTTCCTGCCACTTTATGGGATCAGGCTCGTGGCCGGACATAATTATAGACACAGTGATACCATAAACCAATTGTTGATCAACGAATCTGCCGTAAGAATCCTGGGATTTAAGAAGCCAGAAGACGCCTTGGGCCAAATGATCTTTATAGGGACGTCTGACCGGCCAAATTCAAGTCAGACTTTTCCGGTCACAGGCATCATCGCCGATTTTCACTCGACCTCGCTGCGCGATCCTGTCAAGCCATTATTCATCGCACCCGCTCTATCGCTCTCCCACGAAATCAGCGTCAAATTTCCGCCCGGTTCGAGCGCTGAATCGATCAGTTCAACCATCGCTTCCATTGCTCGTAAATGGAAACTCGCATATCCGGAAAGGCCTTTTGAATATGAATTTTTTGATGAATCGATCGGCCGACTTTACGACAATGAGCAAAAAATTTCTTCAATCATTAATCTTGCGATGTGCGCAGCAATCCTCATTTCATGCATGGGTTTGTTCGGTCTGGTGACTTTTACTACGGAACAGCGAACCAAAGAAATTGGTCTCCGCAAGGTTTTGGGCGCCTCGGTCCAGGACATTGTCTTTATGCTTTGCCGTGATTTCGTGCGGCTCGTTGCACTTTCGACTATCATTGCATCGCCGATCGCCTGGTATTTCGCCAATAATTGGCTCCAGGGTTTCCCTTACAGGGTTTCGATTAGTTGGTGGGTATTTATTCTTGCGGGGCTTGCTGCCGTTTCGATAGCGCTTTTCACCGTAAGTTTCCAGACCATCAAAGCTGCGACTGTGAACCCGGTAAAGAGTTTGCGGAGCGAGTGATTTAGTTCATATATTATTAAATAGGGCAATTATGTTCAGAAATTACTTAAAAATCGCCTTTAGAAATCAATGGAAAAACAAGCAGCTTTCCGCCATTAATATAATCGGGCTTGCCGCAGGAATGGCTTGCAGCTTGCTTATCTTTTTGTACGTCAAAGACGAGATCAGCTATGATCGTTTTAACAAGGATTCTGATCGCATATATCGGGTCGTAAAGGATTTCGTAAATGACGACGGATCGAGGTTGCCTGACGCAACCACTCCCCCCGGGCTTGCACCTGCGATGCAGAAGTTGATTCCTGAAATCGAACATGTCACACGAATTTACCCGGGCTGGGGTTTTAAGACCCTGATGCATTACGAGGGTAAACATTTTCTTGAGGAGAGGGTATTCCGCGTGGACAGTAGCTTTTTTGATGTATTCAGTTTTCCTCTCGCCGAAGGCAACGCTGCAACATTGCTCAGCAAACCGAATTCGATTGTTTTGACCAAATCGACGGCTAAGAAATATTTTGGGAACCAGGAAGTCATTGGCAAAGTCATCCAGTCAGACGAACTCGGGAATTTTACCGTTACCGGCGTGGCTCAAGACCCGCCCGAAAATTCTCATTTTCATTTTGATTTCCTCCTTTCCGTTAGGAAGTTTTCGGGCGATATCGACCAGCAGTGGGGCTGGTATAATTTCTACACGTACATTAAGCTTCGCCGAAACACCAATATATCGTCAGTTAACCGGAAAATAAAGGCACTCTACGCGAAGAATGTCCCCAAGGGGAAGAATATCTTTTACACCCAGGCTTTGACAGACATTCACCTGGGTTCTGATCTGAAATGGGAAATTGAGCCAAACAGCAGCAGGCTTTATGTTGTCATATTCGGCATTATCGCTTCGTTTGTCATTGTCATCGCTTGCATCAACTATATCAACCTGGTTACGGCTAAGTCGGCCATGCGCGCAAAAGAAATCGGAATCAGGAAAGTTTCGGGCGCAATCAAAGCTTCGCTGATCAAACAATTCCTGATCGAATCCGTAGTAACCGTTCTTGGCGCATTTCTGCTTGCATTGCTGATTTCAAGACTAATGCTTCCTTCCGTGAACCAACTCACGGATAAAAACCTATCTCTTTCTGCGCTGGCTAACCCGACCATGATTGCTGGAATTACTTCGGCTATTCTGGTTGTCGGCCTCTCAGCGGGACTATACCCCGCCATTTACCTTGCTTCATTTAAACCAGTGCAGGTGCTGAAGGGCCTTGCGAAAGGCGAAAGCAGGGTCTTTAACCTTCGCAAGGTTCTTGTCGTATCGCAGTTCGCCATCTCCATTGCGCTAATCATCGGAACCCTGGTCGTCATCCAACAAATCAATTACATTCAAAACACAAACCTCGGACTAAATAAAGATCAGGTCCTGATCATTGGCAACGCCGGTAACCTCTCACCCGCTGAAAGGGACAACCTGCGCACGGAAATGTTAGAAATTCCGGGCGTCAGGCAGGCTGCGACCGCCAATGGAGTAGTCGGAGGTCAGAACTGGACAGCCATGTTGCGCTTAAAGGAATCGCAGACAAGCCAGCTTGTAAACTTCATCGGCGTTAGCTATAAATACCTTGATGTATTAGGAATTCATATCCGGGAAGGGCGAAATTTTTCTCCGGAATTTCCTTCAGATACACTGGGTTTGGGAACCAGAGGGGAAACCGAAAGGATAGCCGGCGGAATCATTCTAAACGAAAAGGCCATCAAAGATCTTGGAATCGGAGAGCCTGCAGCAGGTCGTCTCATTGCCTGGACAAGCAATCAAGATACGACGTGGTACTTGCGAATAGTGGGAGTGACAGACAATTTTCATTTCACGTCTTTTAAAAATGAAATCAAGCCATTTGGTTTTGTCGTGAACCGGGATTGGCAGGATAATTTCACGCTGAAGGTGTCTCCGGCGAACATCCGCTCCACGCTCGCCTCACTGGAACAAAGCTGGAAAAAATTTATGCCTGACAGACCATTCCAATATTCATTCCTTGATGAGACTTTTGCGAACCAGTACCGGTCGGAGCAGCGCTTCAATGCCGTTTTCCTGTACATCACGAGCGTGGCCATTATCATCGCCTGCCTTGGCCTGTTTGGCCTAACCGCGTTTATGGTGGAGAGAAGAACCAGGGAGATTGGTATACGGAAGGTTGTCGGTTCATCGGTGACCAGTATCATGAGGCTGTTGTCGACAGATTTTCTCGTGCTCGTCGCCGTTGCCTTTGCTCTTGCCTGCCCTGCAGCCTGGTATTTTATGAGCAAGTGGCTGCAAAACTTTGCATATCGCGTCCATATCAACTGGTGGTTATTCCCGTTGGCGGGAGCCCTGGCAATATTCATCGCATTGGTGACGATTAGCTTTCAGACTCTCAAAGCCGCTGTCGCAAACCCCGTTAAAAGCCTCCGAACGGATGGGTGATGAATCTATTTACATCTAGTGGGTTCTTCTACGCACAGATCAGGCGATGTATCACATAGCGGCAAGATAAAAGCTAATTCAATTAAGTGATACAGTTGGCAATCCATAGCAACCAGACGAATCATTCGATTAACCTGACGATGATTGGGTGATTGGCAATCTTCGACTAACCGAAACATGGAAGGTAAGGCTCAATTCTTTTTTCGTTGCTGAAAAAAGAAAGAACTTTAATGGCAAAACCAAAATGACATGAGGAATGCAATCTTTATAACACTTTTGTCTTTATCATTTATTGTAAACGCGCAGGATGATGCCGGATATAAGCTTCCGCCAAAGGATATTGCTGATATGCTACTTGCAAAGCCCACACCGGATGTTTCTATTGATAGCAAGGGTGATTGGATGTTACTCATCCAGCGAAACTCTTATCCCTCAGTCACAGAACTCGCACAACCCGAATTGCGCATAGCAGGTCTTCGCATAAACCCAAATAATTTTGCGCGCAGCCGCCAAAATTTTCTGGTAAATGATCTGAGTTTGGAAAATCTGCATACGGGTGAGATGTATCAAATCACAAACTTGCCATCACCAATGCTTGCAAGTGCAATAACCTGGAGCCCGTCTGAAAACAAAGTCGCCTTTGTAAATACGGGTCCAGTGAATGTTGATTTATATGTGATTGATATAAAAACCAGGAAGGCCGACAAAATAAATAAAAAGCCATTGAACACGGTTTTAGGAGGATCTTTTTTATGGCTTGATGACCAGACGCTATTGTATAAAACCGCTTTGCAGCCCGCGAGTGCTGCCCCGCCTAAACCGCTTTTGCCAAACGGCCCAGCCATCCAGGAAAATCTTGGGAAAAGTGCGCCGAGTTTCACGTATGAAGATCTTCTCAGAACTCCTTATGACGAATTGTTGTTTGCTTTTTACTCTACTGCTCAATTAGTCAGCAATAGGTCTGGCGTTGAGGCACCTATTGGAAAACCGGCAATTTATTCGTTGCTTGATTTGTCGCCGGATAAAAATTTTTTGCTGCAGCTCATCATTCACAAACCTTTTTCGTATCTCGTACCTGCTAGCGGATTTAATACGATCGTTAATATCACAGATCTGGATGGCAAAGTTATCAAGAATTTGGCAGACCTGCCGTCCACAGAGACCAGGCCAAGCGGTTTTGATAATGTGCAGGACATTCCTTTGTACTATCGCTGGCGTGATGATGAACCCGCAACCATAACCTGGTGCAAGGCACTCGATAGCGGGCTTATCCGCAACAAGATGGAGTATCATGATGCCGTCTACGCGCTTAGCGCCCCTTTTACCGGAGCAGCAAAAATGCTGTTTAAAACAAAAATGCGTTTTTATGGTGTTGTTTGGGGAAATGATCACCTCGCATTGATTAAAGAAGGTTTAAATGGCAAACAAAGGATAAAAACCAGCCTCTACAACCCAACCAGCGGAGATGTGGAAATGCTTTTTGAACGCAATTATACTGATGCATATGACGACCCGGGTGACCCTGTGCTTGTAAAAAATAAATTTGCCAGAAGGGTGATCCAAATAACAGATAACGGGGCCGGAATATTGATGAATAATAGGGAAGGCAGTTCCCCTAAGGGAGACTTACCATTTCTCGCAAAATTTAATCTTGGCACCAAACAGAATGAAATAATCTGGAGGTGTAGAGAGGGCAATTATGAAACTGTAGCCGAAGTACTGGATGCAAATAAATTGATTTTACTGACAAGGAAAGAAAGCCTTCGTGAGGTGCCGAACTATTTCGTGTTGAACCTGGGTGAGCGAATTGCTGAGAAGCCTGTCACTCATTTTGCAAACCCTTATCCTCAACTCGAAGGAGTTAGCAAACAAAAGATTTTTTATAAACGCACTGATGGCGTTAATCTGACAGGCGATCTCTATCTGCCAAAAGATTATGACGCAAAACGAGATGGGCCACTGCCGGTATTTATCATGGCCTATCCTGCAGAATATAATTCAGCCAACGATGCTGCCCAGGTACGCGGCTCAAAAAATCGATTCCCTTTTATATATTGGGGGTCACCTGTTTTTTGGGTGACCAAAGGATACGCGATATTGGATGATGCAGAGATGCCAATTGTGGCTTCGGATACTGCTAGAAAACCGAACGATGATTTTGTAAATCAGTTACGCATGAATGCTGAGGCGGCAATTCATAAATTGGCTGAATTGGGCGTGGGAGACAGCAACCGTGTTGCTGTGAGTGGCCATAGTTACGGCGCATTCATGACCGTCAACCTGCTTGCTCACACGAATCTTTTCAAAGCAGGTATTGCGAGAAGCGGAGCTTATAACCGGACGCTTACTCCTTTTGGTTTTCAGAATGAAGAGCGTACCTATTGGCAGGATCCAAAACTATATTACGATATGAGCCCTTTTAATTTTGCAGACAAAATAAAAACACCTTTGTTGCTTGTGCATGGCGAAATGGATGATAATCCCGGCACTTTCCCGATACAAAGTGAAAGATTGTACAATGCTATAAAGGGACATGGCGGAACTGTAAGATATGTGGTGCTGCCTTATGAAGCGCATGGATACCGCGGTCAGGAAAACCTTCTTCATTTGCTTTATGAGGAAAATGCGTGGCTGGAAAAGTATGTGAAGAATGCTTACAAAAATGATCAGGCTAAAACAACCGGGAGTAAAGCTTTTTAAGGTTTGCATGTCGAGAACCCTAATGTTGCCGATGTTTCCTTGTATTTTGCCGGGTCCACATCAAACCCTTGTACCATTTGACAACCGGAAGCGATTTCCACTAAACATCTGCCAAAATCCTATCAAGTAGATTGAAAATTTCTTCCGTTAAATGAATTGCTGTCCCGTCATTAGCTCCATTTATCAAATACAATCTTTCATTTGAAGTCTCCGGGTAGGGTTAGATCTTGCCCGATTATTTCAGCGATGCAATCTCTGTAGGGGAGGATCTGATGCCTTTTTACAGGATCTCGAATGTTTATGGAGTTTTCTATATATTTCGATTTATTGTTTTTTCTGCGAATGATTTGTAGTGGCAAGGTAAATATGGACCGTTTTATATTTGTCCGCGGCCTATTGGCAGTCCTCGTTCGCGCACTACAGCCCATCAACGGCTCATTTATTAACATCCTGATCATATCTTCCAATTGTTGAGTAAATTCCATCAGCAATGCTAAGACTAACCCTCATTATTCTTTGCCTCTCAATCATCCTCACCAGCTGCGGTAGCAACACTACTCCCGCTGGAAATGTAAAGACAATCGCCAATCCATCCGATTCGATAGTAAAATCTGATACCATCTCAGTTGCAACGTCTTCCGAGCGAGCTGCCGATTTGATTGTAGGAAACGATTGCCGGAATTGTCATAGGGAACGTGAAAAATTGATAGGGCCCGCATTCTCGGAAATCGCCAGGAAATACAATTTATCTGACGTCGATTCATTGGCAGCCAAAGTCATCAGGGGCGGTTCAGGTCACTGGGGACAGACGGCAATGGCGCCCCATCCGGCACTTTCTCTCGACGATGCGAAAGAAATAGTTAAGTTTATACTTAGGTTTAGATAGGATATCTTTTGAAATTTAATCGTTGTTTACCATGAAGATCCGGCTGAAACAAGTAGCATTGATTTCGATTATTGTTGCAACCGTTAGAATTGTGCTATTGATTTTGAACTATTTTAAACTGGGGCGCGATCTGACCAGCCCGCTTATTCCAGTTAGCCTCATGTCAGAAATCAGGCACCCGTATGTCCCGCTTGGCATTACTTCGATCGTTGCCTTAATCATTGCCATTTTTTGTTTTGTCCGAACTCGCTATACATTTACCATAGTTATTTGTATCATAATTTTTATTCTTCCCAATATTTGGAACACGATAAGATAATCAATTTGAAATATGAAAAGAAACATGATCAAAATCATTGCCTCAACGGGCATTTTTGCAGCAATCTTTGTCTGCTTTGCGTATGTCGATAATCAAAACCCTGACAGGAACAATGCGCTTTCCGAAAAAGAAAAAGCCGGGGGCTGGAAGCTTTTATTTGACGGGACCTCAACGAAAGGCTGGCATTTATACAACAGCACGGTGCCTTTTACGGTGTGGAAGGCGCTGAACGGTGAACTGTTGTGCGATCCGCGCGACAGGAAGGGTCCTGGCGACCTGACCACCGATAAGGAATATAAGAACTTCGATTTGAAATTCGACTGGAAGATGCCGAAGGGCGGTAACAGTGGCGTATTTATTAATGTCTTGGAGAGGAAAGATATTCCAACCGGATGGGCGTCTGGGCCGGAATACCAGTTGCTCGATAATTCCAATCCGGATTTTGCCAAACCTCTCAATCGTTCGGGTTGCATATTCGGAATCGATCCGCAAAAAAACCCGGCAAAAAGCAATGCTGCGGATACCTGGAACCATTCAGAGATCAGGCAAAGAAACGGCAAGGTGCAATTCTACCTGAACGGAGTCTTAACGGTAGAAGAAGATTTCAATTCGAAATCGTGGGCGGAGAGAGTAGCAAACTCTCACTTTAAAACTTATCCGGAATATGGCAAGCATACCAGCGGCCATATTGCTTTGCAGGATTGGTCTACGGGGGTGTCGTTTAGAAATATTAAAATAAGAGAACTATAGGTTGCATCCATCAAAACTAAACTGCAGCGAAAACCAAAACTTGACTTATGAAATTCCTTATCCTGTTTGCGTCGGTGTCGATCATGTCGGCAATCCAAGGTCAGGCCACCACTAAACGACCTGGTGGCAAAGACAGGCTACAGCAGATGAAAGATTCGATGGACAGCGGAGCACTTGCGAAAGTGTCAATGGAAGCAAACTTTCGCGGAGGCGATGACGCGTGGATTAATTATCTGAGGAATGCGATGCGCTATCCTGACGATGCAATAAGAAACAAGATTGAAGGAATTGTCGTGGTGCGATTCATCATTGACACGAGCGGAAACGTCATTGACGTGCACACAACCAGTGGCCCGCAAGATGGCGGCCTGCGGGAGGAAGCAGAACGCGTGATACGGGAAAGCAGCGGCAAATGGGAGCCTGCAGTTCAGAATAGCAGGTATGTTAAGCAATACTTAAGGCAGGCTCTGACTTTTAAACTACCTATTAGATAAATGGACGAAGATCAAGAAGCTCATTAGCCGGCCTGCAAGCACTATTCAAAGCCCACAATTGTTTTATATTTGCTCTTCACCACAGATCGTATGAAAAACACTTACACCTTTCTTTTTTTCCTCTGTTTTTTAACTGGTTATTCTTGTTATAGTCAAAATGACACGATCCCCAATACGCTTCTTTGGAGGATTAGTGGCAACGGACTGCAGAAGCCATCTTACTTGTACGGGACGATGCATCTTACTGACGACAGGCTATTCAATCTTGGTGATTCTTTATTGCGGGCAATTGAAATATCTGATGGTTTTGCAATGGAAATAAGCCCAGATGATTTTTCTCTTTTTCTTGCTGATTTTGTAAAGAAATCAATAATAAAAAATCAGGAATATGTCAAGGATATTTTAAGTAAAAAAGAATATGAAAAATTCAGGACAGCGCTTTCAAAAAAGTTCAATAAAGCAGCTAACGACATTACAACACAAGATATTTTTCTGGAAAAGAATAAATGGATCAATGAGAGTTTTCGAAAGGGGAAAAATCCCGATATTCTTGATGCATACCTTCTTGATCTTGCACGCAGGCAGGGGAAATGGTTAGGCGGGGTAGAAGATGTAGCAGACCAGGAAGGCCTACTGAGTGACATGGTAGATGAATCGGATATCAGACAAATTGCGTCGGGTAATGGAACTGGTTCGCGGGCAGGACTGAACACTTTTGTAAATGCATATGTCAATAGCGATCTGAATGCTATTGAAAAAATGATGAACCTTAACGACAGCGCTTATAATGATGCTTTGCTTGTCAAACGCAATAAGAAAATGACATTAAGGATGGACAGCCTGGGTCATATCCGCTCAATGGTTTTCGCTGTTGGCGCAGCCCATCTCCCTGGGCAAACCGGGTTGGTTGTTCTCCTGCGAAAGAAAGGATTTAATGTCGAACCGGTCTTTTACTCAAAAAAAATAAAACGCGAAGACTACAAATTGAAGGAAGTGGAAATCCCATGGGTTGATGTTATCGATCCGAACGGATATTACAAAGTGATGATGCCCGGAAAACCAAGCGATATCTCGATGTTTGGCATGGTAAATATGAAATTCTGTTTTAACATTTTCACCAGCGCTGCATACATGGTTGCAAGCTTTAATATACCTTATAATGCAAAAGGAGTTGATAGTCTTATGGGAGTTTTCGCCGCTGCTGTTTTTAAAGACCGGCAGATGGCCAATGCAAAAAGTGTATCCATTAGCGGCATTTCAGGTAAGGAAATGGAGAAAAATGACTTGGAAGGATATCGTCATGGATATATGCTTTACAAAAATAGTGTGCTATACTTAACGGTTGCTTTTTCAAATAGCAACAACCCGAAATCTTTGCAGGAAATAAGCAAATTTCTTGCATCATATCAGCCTACTGAAAATGTGATCGCCGAAACTCCGAGCCTACATACTTTTTCGGATCCAGTCTTTGCTTATAGTATCGAATTGCCATCGGCACCCCAACCAGCAGACGAGTTAGGCGACACGACTGATAAATCAATAAGGCATAACTTGAAAATCTGTGTCGATCATCAAACAGGCGCCTATTTTATGATAAGTGTAAATGAGACAAAACCGGGTTACGACATACAAAATGACAGCTTAACACTTGCTAATATATTTGAAAGCGTGAAAGGGAAGTTTATGACAGTTTCTCACGACACAACCTACGTTAAGGATCATCGTCGTATTCTTGAGTGCGAAGGTTCGATGAAAAAAGTAAATCTTGATGTAAAGTCAATTTATGAAATGAGAGGGAATAGATGGTATGCGGTTTTAGGGGTTTATGCACCAGGCAAACTTAATCCAACGGTTGATAAAGTGCTTCACTCGTTTCAGTTGCTGACTTATCAACCGACAATATGGCGAAACGAAAACCCCAAGGACTCGATATTCAGCCTCTGGTCACCTTCTAAAATAATTTATTTAAGCAAGGGTATGAATGATAGCAATCGGTTTAATCGCTATGAAACATATGACAGTGTACGGTCAAATACCTATGATATAGTATCAGAACGCTTTGGAAAATATTATTGGGAACAAAATGACAGTGCATTTTGGGCGAGCTTTGTAAGTAACGATATTTTTGACAATTACACATTGCTTTCTCAAAAAAGAGTGCACAATGGAAAACTTGAGGGAATTGAGATTGAAAAAGAGCAAAAAGGATCTTCGCAAGTTTTGCGCAAGCGGGTTTTACTTTATGGCGATTCTACTTATACGCTAAGCACCAGACAGCCAGAATCAGAAATCCATGAGAGGGACGTTGACCGCTTTTTTGAAGAGTTCATGTTGAAAAATGATCCCCCACCTACGCATGTTTTGCAGTCAAAGGCAAAAGTATTGTTGGACGATCTTTCATCACAAGACTCTGCCACGCGGGAGTCTGCATCCGAAAACCTTAGCACTGCCGTATTTGCGCCACCTGAAATTCCCTTGCTCTGCCAGGCCGTTCTTAAAACCTATACAACCCCTGAGGATAACAGCATCAACGCAGATATTGCCGAAAAGCTAATTGATATGCATGATACCACGTCCCTTGCGTTTGCAAGAGAAGAATATCTGGTGACCAAGGATCAGGCTGTGAAAAATGCTTTGCTAGACATTATCAGCTCTTTTAAAACTGTCGAAAATTTTAAATTGATGCGGGAGTTGCTGCGCAAATCACCTCCATCGGCAGATCCTTCATACACATTTAGAAATAACCTTGAAGATAGCTTTTCCCTTACAGTTACGACCTTGTATCCTTCGATACTAGCTTTACTGCTGGATACGACGATGGTTTACCCGGTGCTCGGGGTTTCTTCTTTTCTCCTTGATAGTAATAGAATTTTTATAGGGATGTTCAGACCATATGAATCGACAATACTTGAGTTTGCTGCGAAACGCTATGCGGCACTAAAAGCAGACAGCAGTAGCTATTTGGGGGATGATGATGCCTTGGAAAGTATTTTGGAAAAATTCAATGACAAGCCGTCGAATGACATGTTAAGGAAATGGCTCTTGATCAATAGAAATTACCTACGCATGGAATGTGTGCGCTCCTTATTGCTCAACCGGCAGCCTCTACGTTTGCCTCCGTTAATGAAGCTTGCGAAGGATAATTGGTTTCGTGCTGACTTGTACAAAGAGCTCGCGAAATATAACAACCTGGCTCTTTTCCCAAAACAGTATTTATCGCAATCGCAGATTGCGAAGAGCCTGGTATACGGTTTATATTCTGACGAAGATGACGATGATGCTATTCCTGATGCAGTCATGCCTGTTTTGCAGAAAACTGCATTATTCAAAGGGAAATTGGCCAAATTTTATTTCTTTAAATTGGTATTTAACCAGAATCAGGATGAAGAACATTATAAGTTATCGTGCGTTGGACCCTTTAGTACGAACCAGGCAGATATGTCGGTAAAAGAGGCTTTCGGTGAAGTCTATGAAAAAGAGGCATTTGACTCCGCGAACTTAAGGGGACA